>JASJGW010000120.1:0-12977 GCA_033791305.1 Gammaproteobacteria bacterium
ATTTCATTCGGCGCGCCGGCTGGTGGCACCGATACGTGATCTGGCGGAGGCTACACATGCCGTGGCAGATGGCGATTACAGCAAGCGCCTGGCTGTCGCCAGTGAAGACGAACTGGGTTTCCTGGTGCGTTCTTTCAATGATATGACGCGGCGCCTGGCCAAGTCCCGTGAAGAGGCATATCAGGGGCGGCGGCAGATAGAAGACCAGCGTGCCTATCTTGAGGCAGTACTGGCAAATCTTTCATCCGGTGTGATCAGTATGAGCGCTGATGCAGTGCTGCGTGCCATCAATCGGACTGCACAGCAGAGCCTTGACATTGATATCAAGCGATATCTGGGTAAGGAGTTATCGGACCTTGCTGCAGATTATGTGTTTCTCAAGCCTTTCGTCGATGTGGTCATGCGACACCGCAGGCAGGGCGACAAATCCTGGCAGGAAGAAGTCACGCTGTCAGGTAGCAACGGTCGCCAGGTGCTGATGTGCCGTGGCACTGTTCTGGACGGAACGGACAGGCGCAGTGATGGCCTGGTACTGGTCTTTGATGATGTCACTACACTGATACAGGCGCAGCGCGATGCCGCCTGGGGTGAAGTGGCGCGGCGGCTGGCACATGAAATAAAGAATCCGTTGACCCCGATACAACTATCTGCTGAACGGTTACGGCGCCGCTATCTGGAGCGTATGGATGCCGATGAGGCCGCGGTGCTTGACCGGGCAACGCGCACTATTGTCAATCAGGTTGATGCCATGAAGAAGATGGTGAATGCTTTCAGTGAATACGCCCGTATTCCGCAGGTCAGCCTGAAACCCATGGAACTCAACCAGCTGGTGCGAGAGGTGCTGGATCTTTACCGCAGCAGTAAATTGAATGTGCGGATACTGGAGCACTTGACGTCTGGTAACACCCGAATCGACGGTGATAGCGGGCAGTTACGACAATTGTTGCATAATCTTCTGAAAAACGCGCTGGAGGCTGTCAAGGACGTGCCGGATGCCCGCATAATCGTTGCAACCCGTATAGTTGGTGAAGACGAGATACACCAGGTTGAATTGTGTATTGATGATAATGGTCCCGGTATTGAACCCGGCGTGCTGGAAAATATTTTCGAGCCCTATGTTTCAACCAAGCCTAGAGGCAGTGGACTGGGGATGGCCATCGTCAAGAAGATTGTCGAGGAACATGGCGGGACTATCAGTGCAGGTAGCAGTGAAGCTGGCGGTGCACAGATCAGGATTCACCTGCTGCTGTCGGGTGATGTGGCGCAGGGTACATAAAGCCTGCACCAGGCTGGCCGGCAGACCTCACGCAAGTGATGGTGGGTTATAATCTTTTATGATGTTATTCCTGCAGACGCAGGGGACGGGATTTATATGAATCTGGTATACGGCATGATGGTACATATGGCATGACGGGACAGCACATACTGGTAGTCGATGACGAACCTGATATACGCAGTCTTGTGCATGATATCCTGGAGGATGAAGGCTACTCAGTAGCAATGGCCGAGGGTGGCGAAGCGGCGCGCAAGGCGCGGCGAGTGCGTCGCCCCGACTTGATCCTGCTTGATATCTGGATGGAGGATGTCGACGGCATTACCTTGTTGCGTGAATGGTCAGAGAGCGGTGACCTGCCCTGCCCGGTTGTCATGATGTCCGGTCACGGTACGGTCGAAACAGCCGTTGAGGCGACCCGGCTGGGCGCCTATGATTTCATTGAGAAACCCATTTCGCTTGCCAAGTTGCTGTTGACTGTAGAACGGGCATTTGAAAGTGACCGCTTGCAGCGTGAAAACGTTAATCTACGTGAACACGTTCTGCCGATTGTTGAACCGGTGGGAAAATCACCGGTAATGTCACAAATGCGCGAACAGGCACGCAAGATAGCGCAGCATAACAGCTGGGTACTTATCAATGGCGAGGCAGGTGCCGGCAAGGATACCTTTGCGCGCTATATTCATGAGCAGAGTGCGCGGCGTAATGGTCCTTATGTTGAGATCGCCGTCGGTTCGATGTCCGGTGAGAACTCGGCTGCTGAACTGTTTGGCCAGGAAGATGGCGAGACAGTACGTTACGGGCGGCTGGAGCAAGCCAATGGAGGGACCCTGTGTATCGGTGATATTGCCGATATGGACGCGCAAACCCAGGCGCGCCTGTTGAGTGTCTTCCAGACACATTCCTTTACCAGGCTTGGTGGCAGCGAGGATGTCGAGGTTGACTTGCGTATTATCGCAACGACACAGCGTAACCTCGGAGAAGAAGTCGCTGCTGGCCGCTTCAGGGATGATCTGTTCTACCATCTGAACGTTGTCCCCCTGCACATCCCCGCCTTGCGCGAACATGCAGATGATGTGCATGAACTGCTGAATTTTTACATCGATTATCTGGTTACCCATGAGCGTTTGTCTTACCGGCATTTTTCGGTGGCGGCACAAAACAAGCTGCGTAATTATGAATGGCCGGGTAATATCCGTGAACTCAGGAACCTGGTGCAGCGCTTGCTGATACTTGGGTCAGGTGAAGAAATCGAGGCTGCGGAGGTAGAGTTGGCGGTTTCTGTGCTGCCGACGGCTGCTAAGCAACAGGGGCCAGCCATGCCCTATGATCTGCCGTTGCGTGAGGCGCGCGAACAGTTCGAAAAGAATTATTTGATGCACCAGCTGGAGCAGGTGGGTGGTAGTGTGGGCAAGCTTGCCAAGCGGGTCGGCATGGAGCGCACCCACCTTTACCGAAAGCTGCGTGCGCTTGGCATTGACCACAAGAAAGGCGCCGAGTAGCCGCATCCGGGCAGAACCTGTCAGTCACAGAAACGCTATAAAGGGACAGTACCTACATTGAAGATTATTATTCTGGGAGCTGGCCAGGTTGGCTCATCGGTTGCCACCAATCTCGCCAGTGAGGCCAACGATATTACAGTTATCGATGAAGATGCAGCTGTTCTGCAGGATTTGCAGGTTCGTCTGGATATCCGCACCGTAATCGGGCTTGCGTCGCATCCGGACACCCTGGCGCAGGCAGGTGCTGATGACGCCGACATGATTATTGCGGTGACAAATAGTGACGAAACCAACATGATAGCCTGCCAGGTCGCCTATACCCTGTTCCATACACCGACGAAAATTGCGCGTGTACGTTCAGTTGAATACCTGAGACACCAGCGTCTGTTTTCGCAGGAAGCGCTGCCGGTTGATGTGTTGATCAGTCCGGAACAGCTGGTAACAGATTATATTCAGCGGCTGATCGAGAACCCCGGAGCCTTGCAGGTGCTCGATTTTGCCGACGGCAAGGTGCAGCTGGTCGCAGTGCATGCCTATTATGGCGGTCCGCTGGTCGGACATGAACTACGGGATCTGAAAGAGCACATGCCTGGGATCGATGCACGTGTGGCATCAATATTTCGTAAGGGAAAACAGATCACACCGGAAGGCGACACCATTATCGATGTAGATGACGAGGTGTTTTTTGTTGCGGCGCGCAAGCATATTCGGGCGGTTATGGGCGAATTGCGCAAGAAGGACAAGCCGGTCAGGCGCGTGATACTGGCAGGTGGGGGTAATATCGGCCTGCGGCTGGCGTCAGCAATCGAGGGGCGCAACCAGGTCAAGATTATCGAGCGCAATGAAGAGCGTGCGAAGCGGTTGTCGGAAATGCTCGACAAGTCAATTGTGTTGCTGGGCGATGCAGCTGACGAGGAGTTGCTGATCGAGGAGAATATTGAAAATACCGATGTATTCTGTGCGCTAACCAATGATGAAGAGGCCAATATTCTTTCGGCCATGCTGGCAAAACGGCTGGGTGCACGCAAGGTCATGTCGCTGATCAATCGTGCTTCCTACGTTAATCTGGTGCAGAGTGGCACCATTGATGTCGCGATATCACCGCAGCAGGCGACCATCGGCAGCCTGCTGACGCATGTACGGCGTGGTGATGTTGTGATGGTTCATTCATTACGCCGCGGTGCTGCCGAGGCAATTGAGGCGGTGGCGCATGGAGATCACAGCAGTTCCCGGGTGGTGGGGCGCACAATCGATGAAATCAAGTTGCCGCTGGGAACTACAATAGGTGCGATTGTTCGTGGCGAGGAGGTCATCATAGCTCATCACGACACAGTGATTAAAACGGATGATCACGTTATTCTGTTTCTGTCCGACAAAAAGTGTATCCAGAAAGTCGAGCAACTGTTTCAGGTTGGTGTTACATTTTTTTGACATGGTTGCCGGATTGAACCACGTTTTTTACCTGTTCCTGATAGCCTGCTAGAAAATGCACCTGCTTTCCATTCTGCGTTTACTGGGACTGCTGTTGATGCTGTTCAGCATCACGCTGCTACCCACTGTCGTACTGTCCTGGCTGTATGAGGATGGCCAGACACAGGTTTTTCTGATAGCTGCACTCAGCTGGTTGCTGCTGGGTTGCGTGATGTGGTTACCTGTGCATAGACAAAGGGAGGAGTTGCGGGCACGTGACGGGTTTCTTATTGTTGTACTGTTCTGGCTGGTGCTGGGTTTTGCAGGTGCAGTGCCGCTAACGTTGACGCATGAACCGGAGCTGTCGGTTACAGACGCTGTTTTCGAATCGTTTTCGGGGCTGACAACGACAGGTGCAACGGTGATTTCCGAGCTGGATGAGCTGCCGGCATCCATACTGTTTTACCGCCAGCTACTGCAGTGGCTGGGCGGCATGGGAATTATCGTGCTGGCCGTTGCCATCATGCCAATGCTGGGTGTGGGCGGCATGCAGCTTTACCGGGCAGAAACGCCCGGTCCGCTGAAAGATAACAAACTGACGCCGCGCATCACGGAAACTGCCAAGGCCCTCTGGTACATCTACGTGACGCTTACCATTGCCTGTGCAGGGTGTTACTGGCTGGCAGGCATGAGTTTTTTTGATGCTGTCAGCCACAGTTTTTCCACCATCGCGATTGGCGGATTCTCGACGCATGATCTGAGTATTGGTTTCTTCGAGAGTACCCCCATTGAAATGATTGCGGTTGTGTTCATGTTGCTGGCGGGAATGAATTTCGCCCTGCATTTTGTTGCCTGGCGCTCGATGAGCCTGAAGGCATATTTCCGGGACTCCGAATTAAAGGCGTATCTCACGGTACTGTCGCTGCTGACCGCAATCACGGTGGGTTATCTGTATTACACGGATACGTTCATATTTCTGGACACTGCCTTGTATGCCGGGTTGTTTCAGGCTGTATCCATAGGTACCACAACCGGCTTTACCACAGCTGACTATTTTGCCTGGCCCGGCTTTTTGCCGGTAATGCTACTGTTTGCCAGTTTTGTCGGTGGCTGTACCGGTTCGACGGGTGGCGGCATGAAGGTGATTCGGTTCCTGTTATTGCTCAAGCAGGGGCACCGTGAAACCATGCGGTTGATTCGACCGAATGCGCAAATACCTGTAAAGGTCGGAGGTAAACCCATGCCGGATCGGGTTATCAGTGCGGTATGGGGCTTTTTTGCAGCCTATGTCGGCAGTTTTGTTGTCATCATGTTGTTCCTGATGGCAACCGGACTGGACCAGATAACCGCCTTTTCAGCGGTCGCCGCATGTATGAACAATCTTGGCCCGGGGTTGGCGGGTGTTGGTGCCAGTTATATCGATATTAACGATCCTGCCAAATGGGCGCTTACTTTTGCCATGGTGCTGGGTCGCCTGGAGGTGTTTACCCTGGTGGTTCTGTTTACCGGTGCTTTCTGGAGGCGCTAGACATCAGGGGCCAGTCGGCTTAACACCGTCAGTAGAAGGGTTTTTCGCCTGCCTGCCGGGTACGGAAGCGCCGATAGCTCCATTGATACTGTGCGGGGCATTCCCGTATACAATCCTCAATGGCTTTGTTGGTTGCGCTGACGGCAGCATGAATGTTTGCCTGTTTGCTGACATCCGGCATTGCCCTGAAATGCAGCTGATACCCGCGTCCCCAGGACAGCCGTTCGCACCAGACAAAGATTATTGGTGCACCGGAGCTTGCGGCCAGCCGTGCAGGTAATACCATGCTGTAGGCGGGGACGCCAAAAAACGGTGCAAAGATGCCTGCGCCGGCTTGTGGTTCCTGGTCGGGCAACATGGCGACTGCATTGCCGTGTTTTAGGGTTTTGTAAAGCGTGCGCACGCTATGAGATGTTGCGGTGATGTAGTGGCCGCCGAGTCGGCTGCGTGCTGTGTTTACCAGTTGTTCCAGGCTGGCTCTTCTGGGCGGTCGGTAGAGGCAGGTAATATTGAATGTGGATGCACAATAGAGGCCTGCAGCTTCCCATGTGCCCAGATGCGGGGTAGCAAGGATAACGCCCTTGCCGTTCGCCAGGGCTTGTTCAACCAGTTCTCTGCCATTGACGTGTTTAATCAGGTTCAATGTGATTTTTCCGGGACGTAGCCACAAGGCACCTGTTTCAAAAAGCGTTTTACCTGTTTCAGCCAGGCAGACGCGAACCAGTTTACGTTGCTGTTGTGTGGAAAGCTCGGGGTAGCACAGTGTGATATTGATCTCGGCGATTTTTCTGGGGCTGCCCTGTATCAGGAAGAGTGTCCAGCCAAGGAATACACCGAGGCCATGCAGGACGGGCAAAGGCAGCCAGGCACAGAGAGTCAGTGCAGACTTGATCAGGCGGCTTTGCATGGCATTGGAATGGAATTATTTACCACCTAGACAGGTAAAAATGCCGCATAATAAAATAAATACCCCATAATTTAATAAAATATTTATGTGTGGTTATTGTTTATGCATATGTGTGCAATTAATAAAATATTGTGGATATTCTATGCAATATGTGTGGTGCGCCATTAGATTTTAGTCAGCTTATCATGCCAGTGCTACTCGCTGTTCCCTGGTTGTTGCCGGGTTAGCTGCGAGATATCGCGACAAATAGTGTACTGTCCCCAGATCACAGGGAGTTATGTCTATATTTGGCGTAACAGGAGCAGGCCGTATGAACCATGAAGTTAAATCATTTGCGCCGCCGCAGGCATTTGATTTTCTAAAAGAAAAACAAAGAGCTGTGCTCATTGATGTGCGCTCCAGCATGGAGTTTCTGTTTGTCGGACATGCCAGGGGTAGCGTACATGTTCCCTGGATTGATGAGCCGGACTGGATTGTTAACCCTGATTTTGTGACAGAAGTGCGAAAAGTGATGTTGGGCGGAGTCGGCGTGGACGAACATGGTAGTGATGCCCCGGTGGTACTGATATGCAGAAGTGGGAAGCGCTCACTGGAGGCAGGCAAGCTTTTATTAAATAATGGTTTCCTAGACGTATACAATATCATCGAGGGGTTTGAGGGCGAACTGGATGAAACCCATCATCGTAGTACACTGGGTGGCTGGCGTTTTCATGGGTTACCCTGGGAACAATGTTAGCCCGCATTTCTTGCGGGATTGACGGCCTTGCGCGAGCATTGCGCCACCCCGTGAAATATGCGGCCAAGTGTAAATTGACTCTAGTAGTATAGGTAAATATACTTATGCTTCCACACAAATAACTATCCGAGCTATTGTTGTAACAAGATCTGTCAGTACTTGTATTGCGCAGCGAGGGTCAAAAACGATGTCGGGAATATCCTGACTGTTACACGATCATTCCTGAAACACCAATCTGGTGTCGTGGAGTGTCCTTTGAGGAGAAATACTATGTCAACTACAGCAGAGAATGTTCAGGACAATCCGCAACTGGATGCGTGGCTGAATAAGAGACTGGATGAACTGTTACCGAAAAAACTGGAAGAGATCGAAACCTCCAGGACCCCTTCCATGTCCATCATTGCCACCAAGGGCACGCTGGACTGGGCCTATCCACCCTTCATCCTGGCGTCAACGGCCGCTGCACTGGGTTGGGAGGTCGAAATATTCTTTACCTTCTACGGCCTGCTGCTGCTGAAGAAGAACCTTGATGCCAAAGTTAGCGGGCTGGGCAATCCGGCGATGCCGATGAAGATGCCGTTTGGTCCTAAATGGTTCCAGGACTATGATTGGCCGATGCCTAACCTGCTGATGGCAGGTGTGCCTGGTTTCGAGAATGTGGCGACGGGCCTGATGAATAAGACCTTCAAGAACAAGGGTGTGGCTACGGTTGAGGAGTTGCGTGATCTGTGCATTGAGGCTGAGGTGAAGATGGTGGCCTGTCAGATGACGGTGGACGTATTTGGCTTCGATTCAAGCGAGTTTATATCGGAAGTCACTGACTTCGTTGGCGCAACTTCATTCCTGCCGGTTGCACAGAAGTCTGATGTCTGCCTGTTTATCTGATTTGTGCTGACATAGTAAGCAGTACCTCACCGGGTTACCTGGAAACTGCGAAAGGCGTGCTATTGCACGCCTTTCGTTTTTCAGCAACTGATTACACTACGATGCAACAACTTTTTCCCTCTGTTGAACCTTATCAGACTCACAGCTTATCCGTTTCGGATGGTCACCGGCTTTACATAGAGGAGTGCGGTCAACCGGATGGTTTGCCCGTAGTGTTCCTGCATGGTGGGCCCGGTGCAGGATGTGAAAGTTATCATCGACGTTTCTTTGATCCTGCTGTCTACAGGATCATATTATTTGATCAGCGGGGTTGCGGGCGCTCTACACCCCACGCATCCTTGCAGGGGAATACGACCGCCGCACTGGTGGCAGATATGGAAGCAATCCGTATGCTGCTGGGTATCGATCAATGGGTGGTTTTTGGTGGTTCCTGGGGCTCAACGCTCGGGCTTGTCTATGCAGAGTCATTCCCGGAAAGAGTGCTGGGCCTTATTTTGAGAGGGATCTTCCTGTGCCGTCCCGGGGATATCCAGTGGTTCTATCAGTATGGCGCATCATCCTTGCTGCCGGACCACTGGGAAGGTTTCATGGAGCCTGTAGCTGTTGAGGAAAGTGGCGACTTGGTAAGTGCCTACTACCGTCTACTGACGGGTGATGATGAGATCGCAAGGATGGCCGCCGCGAAAGCCTGGTCATTATGGGAGGGGCTTGCATCAACGCTGCTGCCGAAAACAGCAGTGATCGATCATTTTGCAAACCCGAAAACAGCACTTAGTCTGGCGCGTATTGAATGCCACTACTTTGTGAATAACAGCTTCATGGTCGCAGACCAGATATTGCAGCACGCAACAAGGCTGCAGAAGATACCTGGTATTATTGTGCACGGACGTTATGACGTCGTGTGTCCGCTGGAACAGGCATGGGCCCTGCACAAGGCATGGCCGCAGTCACGCCTGCAGATTATTCAAGATGCGGGCCACTCGGCAACTGAGCCGGGCATTGTGGATGCCTTGCTGACGGCGACCGACCAGTTCTCGCGGCGTTTCCGATGATCGGCTTGCTGCAGCGTGTGCAACGTGCACACGTGGATGTCCATGATGAGCGTATTGCTGAAATTGGCCGGGGTTTGCTGGTGCTGGTTGGTGTTCAGCAAGGTGACAGTGAAGTTGAAGCCAGACGGCTACTGGAGCGTTTGCTTGGCTACCGGGTATTTGTGGATGCAGGCGGGAAAATGAACCTGAGCATCGTTCAGGCGGGTGGGGCCATGTTGCTGGTGCCACAATTCACGCTGGCAGCGGATACCCATAGCGGGATGCGCCCCGGCTTTTCGACGGCCGCTGAACCGGCAGAAGGACAGCGTTTGTATGATTATTTGCTGCAACAGGCGCAGCAGCATTCTGTTGAGGTCGCGGGGGGGCTATTTGGTGCAGATATGCAGGTGTCCCTGATCAATGATGGACCGGTCACTTTCTGGCTGGAGGTTAAACCTCAGCGGTAAACTGTTAATATGGCCATATAGTTGCCCTGTGCACCGAAGCGTGCGAAGGTCATATCTGTATCAGGTTTTAAACAGGTAATTTTTATGTCACAGCGACAGGCGACAGTTAATCGCGACACTCTGGAGACCCAGATCAGCATCTCCGTTAACCTTGATGGTTCTGGCAAGACCGCGTTTGATACCAGCTTGCCGTTTTTGGAACATATGCTTGACCAGGTGGCACGCCACGGCATGATGGATCTGGATATCAAGGCGAAGGGGGACCTGCATATCGATGCGCATCACACGGTTGAGGACATTGGTATCACGCTTGGTCAGGCCACAGGCAAGGCACTTGCCGACAAGCGTGGTATTCGCCGTTACGGTCATGCCTACGTGCCGCTGGATGAAGCACTGTCGCGTGTGGTGATCGATTTTTCCGGGCGTCCCGGACTGGTGTACCACGCTGTTTATCCTCGTGCCAATATTGGTGATTTTGACGTCGACCTGCTGCATGAGTTTTTTCAGGGATTCTGTAACCATGCATTGGTAACGCTGCACATTGATTGCTTGCGGGGTGACAATGCACACCACGTAGCAGAAACTATCTTCAAGGCATTTGGTCGCGCCTTGCGTATGGCGCTTGACGCAGATCCTGCGTTGGGTAACCAGTTGCCTTCAACCAAGGGAAGTCTCTGAGCTGATCAGGAAACAGCCGGTTATTTTCCTGTGTAATCACCATGACTTCTATTGCAATTATCGATTACGGCATGGGTAACCTGCACTCCATTGCAAAGGCGCTGGAACATGTCGCCGGCAAGGTACGTATCGTTGTATCCAGCAGTCACGAACAAATACTGTCGGCTGACCGTGTGGTGTTTCCCGGTGTCGGTGCTATTCGGGACTGCATGTCGGAGCTGAAAAAAACCAGGCTGGATGAGGTAATCATAAAAGCAACAGCTGACAGGCCGGTACTGGGTGTCTGCCTGGGGATGCAGGCTCTGCTGGATGTGAGTGAAGAAAATAAGGGAACCGGGTGTCTGGGCGTGATTCCGGGAAAAGTGGTGCATTTTCCGCGTGATATGCATGCAGAGGGCAGTGGCGATCGTCTCAAGATTCCGCACATGGGCTGGAACCAGGTACAGCAGCAACGTGAACATGGCATGTGGAAAGATATTCCCGCAAACAGCCGCTTCTATTTTGTACACAGTTATTACGTATCACCGAATGATGCCGGTGATGTTGCTGCAACGACACCCTATGGAATTGATTTTGCTTCTGTGATTACACGTGAAAATATTTTTGCGGTGCAGTTTCATCCGGAGAAGAGCCAGCATGCCGGACTGCAACTGTTGTCAAATTTTGTTGGCTGGAATGGAGAGTCCTGAAACATGTTGTTGATACCCGCGATTGATCTGAAAGACGGGAAATGTGTGCGTCTTCGCCAGGGACGTATGGAGGATGAGACGGTCTTCAGTGAGGACCCGGTAGCAGTTGCCCGGCGCTGGGTGGAAGCAGGTGCACGCCGCCTGCACATGGTTGATCTGAACGGCGCCTTTGCAGGGCAGCCGGTCAATGCTGCTGCGATCAAGTCTGTTGCAAAAGCCTTCCCTGATTTGCCTATCCAGGTGGGTGGCGGTATCCGTGACGAGGAGACTGTACAGGCCTATCTGGATGCCGGTGTGCAGTACACCATTATCGGTACCAAGGCTGTCAGTGCTCCGCATTTTATTAATGACCTGTGCGCAGAATTTCCCGGACACATCATTGTCGGGCTGGATGCGAAAGATGGCAAGGTGGCGATTGACGGCTGGTCAAAATTGTCGCACCACTCGGCCATTGATATGGCACAGCGTTTCGAGGATGACGGTGTGGAGGCCATTGTCTTTACTGATATAGGCCGGGACGGCATGATGAATGGGGTCAATGTCGGTTCTACGGTTGAGCTCGCACAGGCGATTCGGATCCCGGTAATAGCATCCGGAGGGATCACCACCATTGATGATGTTCAGGCATTATGCAAGGTGACTGATGAAGGTATCATGGGCGCAATTACCGGCCGGGCACTCTACGAAGGTACGCTTGACCTGGCCGAGGCACAGCAGCTTGCCGATGAGCTGTGCGGGCCAAAGGCAGGCTGAGACAGCATCATGGGTCTTGCGAAACGTATTATCCCCTGTCTGGATGTGGATGCCGGACGTGTTGTAAAAGGCATACAGTTTGTCGACATACGTGATGCGGGTGACCCGGTAGAGGTCGCGCGGCGCTATGACAATGAGGGTGCGGATGAGCTGACCTTTCTTGACATAACGGCCAGTTCTGACCAGCGCGATACCATGGTGCATGTTGTCGAGCAGGTGGCCGGTGAAGTATTTATTCCGCTGACAGTTGGTGGCGGGATTCGCGAGGTTGCAGATATTCGCCGTATGTTAAATGCAGGTGCGGATAAAGTAGGTATTAATACGGCAGCAGTCTTTAATCCTGAATTTGTGAAAGAGGCAGCAGCACGCTTTGGTTCACAGTGTATTGTTGTTGCTATTGATGCCAAGCAGGTCAGTGCGGCAGGGGAAGGGCAGCGCTGGGAAATATTTACCCATGGTGGCCGCAAGCCGACTGGTATTGATGCCATTGAATGGGCGCAGCGCATGACGGATTACGGGGCAGGAGAGATTCTGTTAACCAGCATGGACCAGGATGGCACGCGAGACGGATTTGATCTTGCGCTTACGCGCGCCATCAGTGATGCAGTCAATGTGCCGGTTATTGCCTCGGGTGGTGTGGGCAATCTTCAACACCTTGCTGATGGTATTACGGAGGGAAAGGCCGACGCAGTGCTGGCAGCGAGTATTTTTCATTTCGGTGAATATACCGTCGGTGAGGCAAAGCAGCACATGGCTGATTGCGGTATCGAGGTAAGGTTGTAGTTGCTTGCGGCATCACTTTATCAGGTAACGACCGATGAATAACGAAGCGTGGCTGGATGAAATAAAATGGAATGATGCCGGACTGGTGCCTGCAGTTGCGCAGGATGCGGTGGATGGCAGGATCCTGATGATGGCATGGATGAATCGTGAGGCATTGAGCTTGACGGCTCAACAGGGGACGGCGGTGTACTGGTCACGTTCCAGGAAGAAGCTGTGGCGCAAGGGCGAAGAGTCCGGTCATCAGCAGCTTGTCAGCGAGATCCGTCTTGACTGCGACAATGATGTCATTGTTTTACAGGTAGAGCAGCGCGGTGATATTGCCTGCCATACCGGGC
>JASJGW010000121.1:0-4267 GCA_033791305.1 Gammaproteobacteria bacterium
GCTGCTGTCAAGCCGGCTGACTACCTCGCCATTGACCAGCATGGCAGGTCCCTGGTCGCAGATGCCGGTGCAGGAAGTGGTGTCTACCGTGACCCGGCCATCGGCACGCGGTACACCGGCTTCCACGCCGAGCATGGTGCAGAGTTGTTGCAGCAGCCTGCGGGAGCCGAGCATGTGATCAGTGATGCTGTCACTAAGCAGGATGTCATAGTCGCCGCGCGCTTGTTCATGCAGGAAGGAATAGAAGCTGATGACACCGCGAATTTCAGATTCGGGCAGCTGCAGCAGGGTGGCGAGTTGTGTGATTGCCTGCCCGGGAATATACGAGAGCCGGTGCTGAAACTGGCAAAGATGCTGCAACAGCGACGACCGCTCGGCATCACGCGATGCGCCGGCAGATGCCATTATCGCTTTGATGATGTCATCTTGTGTCATACATCAGGTCCTTGATGCTGTGTATTTGCAGGGTGCCAACACACTAGCTCTCGATGGTATATTCTGCTGCAAGGCGATACTCGCCACCGGCGATTATTTCTATCGTCTCGGGGCCGGCATTTGCGGTTTCAACACAGATCATTTTTCTGTAGTCGTTATCATCAAGGTCTCCCATGGATGCCGCTATTTCAATCCATGGATTCCATACCACGGCAGTACTGCAGCCGCTGGATGTGATACGGATCTTGCGACCAAGCGAGGTATCATCAATGACCAGTTCACCGGTGACGCCGGTGTAGATACGGTCGACTTCGCCATCAATAATAACCGGGCCTGATTGCGTTTTCCGGGCGGAGTCATCCACTTTATCTATATATTCAGTGCCAGCAAGGCCCAGCACCCTGGCCTTGCTGATATCACCAACGTGGAAATAGGTGTGCAGCGCCTGGCTGATGGTGACGCTTTTATCGCTGCTGTTATGTGTAACAAGAGCAACCTTGAGTGAATCACCGACGGTAATTTCGATGTCGAGCCTGAACGGGTGCGGCCAGATTTTGCGTGTTTCGTCGGTGTCAACCAGGCTCATTACCACTTTTGTTGAACCATCTGCGAGCGATTCGCTGCTGCTTACTGCCCATTGGCGGTTACGCACAAATCCGTGAGCAGGCCTTCCCTTGTCATCAGGATCGGCGCCAAACCAGGGCCAACAAACCGGAATGCCGCCTTTGATCGCCTTGCCGTTTTCGTAGTAAGCCTGGTCACTGACAAACAGCAAATCGTGCTGCTGGTTTTTTGGCAGGTAAGATAAAACCTGGCCTGAATAGGTTGATATGGTGGCATGTGCCCTGGAATTGTTGATCTCGGCATAGGTAAACCCATGTTCGATTTCAACAAACTGAAGTTCATCTTCAATTTCGTACTCACGTAATTGGTCGAAATCCATTCTTGCCTCTGTTCCGTATAAAATTGTGCGTAATCTACACTAAAAAATCCGGGTCAGAAAGCAATATTCCCCAATAAAATTAACGCAGTTTTCGTGCCTTGAACTTGCGGCCCTTTATTTTTCCTTCCATAAGAATCTTCAGGGCTTGTTCGGCAGCGGGGCGTTCCACTGCCACATAAGCAAGGTTGTCAGTTATATCAATTTTGCCGATTTGTTTACCCGGCAGACTGGCGTTCGCCGTTAATGCACCCAGGATATCACCCGCGCGAACCTTGTCCTTGCGGCCACCATTAATACACAGGGTGACCATGGCCGGGCTTAATTTGTGGTGCTTCAGTGTTTTATGTTCAGGGACCTTAAGTGAGGATGTTATATCAATGGTGGCAGGGCTGTCCTGGTATTCTTCTATGGAGGTAACCTTTTTTGCCTCGGATGCCATGAACAGGCTGATGGCGAGGCCTTTATTGCCGGCACGGCCAGTACGTCCGATGCGGTGAATATGTATTTCCGGGTCCGGCGACAGCTCGAAGTTGATCACGGCCTGCAGGTCCTTGATATCCAGTCCGCGTGCGGCAACATCTGTTGCGACCAGGATCGAGCTGCTTTTATTGGAAAATTGTACCAGCACCTGATCACGCTCTTTTTGTTCAAGGTCTCCGTGCAGGGCCAGTGCATGGAACCCCTGTTGCCATAACTCATCGGCCAGTTTCTGGCATTGTTGCTTTCGATTGCAAAAGACCAGGCAGGATTCAGGGTGATAATGTTGCAGCAGAGTGCCCAGTGTTTTGGTTCTGTCACCTTTTTGTATCTCATAGAAAACCTGCTTTATCTGTTTGTTGTGATGCGAGCTTTCCACACGGATATCAACCGGGTCGTTCTGGATGGCATGGCTGATCTCCTGTATAGCATCCGGGTAGGTAGCCGAGAATAGCAGGGTTTGGCGGTGACGTGGTGTCCTGTCAATAATGTGCATGATGTCTTCATGAAACCCCATGTCCAGCATGCGATCGGCCTCATCCAGTACCAGTGTTTTTAATCCCTCCGGTTTTAAAGCTCCTTTCCCCAGGAGCTTCAATATTCGCCCCGGTGTCCCAACCACGATATGCGGGGGCTTTTTCAATGAGGCCAGTTGCGGGCCCAGTGGTTTGCCTCCACATAAAGTAATTACCCGGGTGTTGGGTAGCGCACGCGCCAGGCGCCGAATTTCCTTGCTGACCTGGTCGGCCAGTTCACGCGTCGGGCAGAGTACCAGTGCCTGTGTCTGGTAGGTGCGCACTGCAAGTTTGTGCAGTAAGCCGAGTGCAAATGCAGCCGTCTTGCCACTGCCCGTTTTTGCCTGCGCCAGCAAATCCCTGCCTTCCAGAATAGCCGGCAGGCTTTGCGCCTGTATCGGGGTCATCACCTGGTAGTCCAGTGACCGGATATTGGCTAACATTTCCGGTGCCAGGGGCAGCGATGAAAAGGCTGTTGTAGTCATGTGAAAATCGCTTCTTCCGTAGTCAGTAAAAGGATGTGCCGAGCTTGCGAAGCGCGCCAATTCGCGATCGCTGCGCTTTGTATTACCTGGCACATCCTGCAGCCTGGAATATGTGGATGGCAGTTTATAACTTATAACAGCAAATCTTCTTCAATACGATGAAAGATACTGGCGGCATCAATAAGAGAATTGGCTGTGAGTGCCGGTACGCCATAGACCTCGGCACTGATGGCATAATTCTTTTTTACTTTATCCAGTAACAGATCGAAGTCTCCGTCACCGGATAGTAAAATCACGGTATCAACGTCTTTTGCTGCTTCCATGACATCAATGGTAATACCAACGTCCCAGTCACCTTTGGCAGAGCCGTCGCTACGCTGAATATAGGGTTTGAGTTTTACTTTGAAGCCAATATGTTTGAGGGCATCCTGGAATTTGAGTTGTTTGTCATCGCCGCGATGCGTTGCATAGGCGGTGGCAGAAACAATCTCTCCTTGAGAACTTATTCGTTGCCAGAGTTTTCGGTAATTAAACTGGCGCCCATAGGCCTGGCGAGTAGTGTAATAAATGTTTTGTACGTCAACAAAAACAGCAATCTTTTTCACGATGGGGCCGGCATGGTTTGTTGTATCCCCTGCAACCAACGGTCGAATTCCTGTGCATATTCCGGCTGGCTTTGCAGGAAACCATTATTGTGATCACCCTGCATGCGCACAAAGTGCTTTGGTGTATGCGCGGCCTGGAAGATTTTCTCTCCAAGGTGAAAGGGCATGATTTCGTCAGCCGGACTATGCAACACCAGCACCGGGTAGTGCACGCGCCGAATGTTCTCTGCGGTGTTGAAGTCGTATCGCATTACCACCAGGCGTGACAATACCGGAAATACTGCTCTGGCGAAGTCGTGTGCTGAACTGAGCGTTGATTCCAGTATCAAGGCACGTGCCTGAACGCCGGATGCCAGTCTGGCGGCAACGGCACCCCCCAGGGAACGTCCGAATATCAGAATCTGATTATTGGGAAGGCCTTTTTCTTCGGTGAGATAACGCCAGGCTGTTGCTGCGTCCAGGTAAAGGCCTTGCTCATCGGGTTTGCCCCTGCTTTTTCCATAACCTCTATAGTCAATAATAAAGATGTTCAGGCCAAGGCGATGAAAGAGTTCTATCGAATCGCGACGGTGGGAGATATTGCCGGCATTGCCATGGCAAAAGAGAATGACCCCCCGGGCCTCGGCCACTGGCAGGAACCAGCCATCGAGCTTGACCTTATCGCTGGCAACAAGGGTCATCGGCTCATAGGCCAGGCCCACATCAGCCGGTGTCGCATCGACGCTACGGCTAGGGATATTGGCAAGAAAGAGAAGATGGGACTGATAGAGGTAGAGAAAGAGGAGCAGGGCACCATAGACCAGGGCC
>JASJGW010000122.1:0-10808 GCA_033791305.1 Gammaproteobacteria bacterium
CCATCGACATTGAATCGACCACACAGCAAGCGCTCGATGAAACACTTTTGGAAGCGGAAGCACCCGTTACTGAATTGACTGAACAGCAAGCAGTAGCGGTAACAACTTCTGAAGCCGCTGTGACCACTGCCGGGCTAGTCGAGCCGCAAGTAGTGCCTGAAACACCTGCAGAAGCGGCTGCGCCGGCTACCGAAATGGCAGCAGAACAGGCGGCACCGAAAACGCCCTCGGAAGAGGTTGCCGCTGGCGCCAGGGCATCCGGCACTGATACTCCCAAGCAATCGTGTCGGAAGCAGGGCATGGGTATGATGCGCAAGGGAATGGGCCAGGGTGGCAAAGGTCCTGGTGGCTGCAGGAAGCCGGGCTGTGATCGCGATGGCAGGGGACAACAGAACAAGCATGAGCAGGTGGTGCGGCGTCTGGATATGATCGAAGCGCGCATGGCCAAGATCGAAGCTATGCTGGAAAGCCTGATGCAGCGCTAGCAGTCAGCAAAACAGCCTCTTGCCGGTACTGTATACCCCTCATCCTCCAAGTTGTAGGCGGGGGCAAAAATGCAGGTATATGAGCTGTAATCCGGTCAGCATATTATTTACTGACATCAGTGGGCTTCTGTACACACAGGCGCTGAATACCCTGGTACAAGATAGAAGTACCACTGTGTGAATACGGATACAGGGGCGCCAACGCTGCTACAACGCCTGCTACCGGTCCAGCCCGAGGAGCAGCAGGGGCTCGCCTGGTCGTTCCTGTATTTCTTTTCTCTGTTGTGTGGTTACTACGTCCTGCGCCCGGTGCGCGACGAGATGGGTATCCAGGGCGGGGTCGAGAACCTGCCGTGGGTGTTTACCGGTACCTTCGTTGTGATGCTCGCGGCAGTGCCGCTCTACGGCTGGGCCGTTGCGCGCCTGCCGCGACGGCGGCTGCTGCCGGCGGTGTATCTGTTCTTCATCACCAATCTGTTTGCTTTTTATCTGCTCATGCGTGCCGGCCTTGCGCCCGAGGCCACGGCACGCGCGTTTTTCATCTGGACCAGCGTGTTCAATCTGTTCGTGGTCTCCGTATTCTGGAGCTTCATGGCAGATCTCTTCAGCAGCGTACAGGCGCGTCGGTTGTTTGGCTTCATCGCCGCGGGCGGTAGCGCGGGCGCGGTGACGGGGCCGGCACTGACTACTGCGTTGGCGCCGCTGCTGGGACCGGCGAACCTGCTGCTTGTTGCTGCGTTTTTTCTGCTTGTTGCGATGCTGTGTATCGGGCGCCTGCTGGCGTGGTTCGCGGTACAGCCCGGAAATACCGAGCAGGCCGCGGCAGTGGCACGCGGTACCGGTGGCGGCGTATGGGCCGGCCTGCGTCAGGTGCTGGTCTCGCGCTATTTGCTGGGGATCTGTCTGTATGTTTTGCTGTATACGACTCTGTCGACCTTTCTCTATTTCGAGCAGGCTCACATCATTCAGGATACGTTCGACGAACCGGGCGAGCGCACGCGGCTCTTCGCGGCGATCGATCTTGCGGTCAACGCATTGACTATCGTCATTCAGTTATTCCTTACCGCGCGCGTGGTGCGCTGGCTCGGCGTGGGCGGTACGCTGGCGCTGGTTCCGCTTGGCGTGGCAACCGGCCTGCTTGCGCTGGGCGCGTTCCCCGGTTTGGTCGCACTGGTGAGCGTGCAAGTTCTGCGCCGTGCCGGCAATTATGCCGTTTCGCGCCCGGCGCGCGAGATGCTGTTTACGGTGGTCGATCGCGAGGCACGCTACAAGTCCAAGAACGTGATCGATACACTGGTGTATCGCGGCGGCGACGCGGCCAGCGCCTGGCTGTATACGGGCCTCGCGGCCCTGGGTCTGGGCGTGAGCGCGATCGCCTTCATCGGTGTGCCGCTGGCCCTGTTGTGGGCATACAATGGGGTCCTGCTGGGGCGGTGCCAGGAACGCTTGCGCGAGTACGCAAACGGGAGGAGGACAGAGTATGGGTACAAGACAGACTGAGTCGGTGCGCCGTGGTTTGAACCGGCGTGAGTTACTGGCCTTGCTGATCGGCGCGGGTATCGGTATTACCACCGGCCGGCTCACTGCACAGCCGGTAAGTGACGACCTGATCCTGCGTGCCATTCCGCGCAGCGGCGAGCGCATTCCGGCCGTGGGGTTGGGTAGCTCCGATACCTTCGAGGTGGGGGCGTCGGCTGCAGAGCGCGCCCCGGTGAGCGCGGTGCTCAAGCGTTACATCGGGCTCGGCGGGCGCGTGATCGATACTTCGCCAATGTACGGCACGGCCGAGACGGTCATCGGCGATGTTGCCCACCAGCTCGGTGTTGACGCGAAACTTTGGTTGGCAACCAAGGTGTGGATGCGCGGGCGCGAGGCCGGTATCGAGCAGATGGAACAATCCTTCCGCCGATTGCGTACCGATCGCATTGACCTCATGCAGGTACACAACCTGATCGATACACAGACCCACCTGCGCACCCTGCGGGACTGGAAGGAGCAGGGCCGCATCCGCTATATCGGCGTGACGCACTATCAGGTCGATGCCTACGACGAACTCGCCCGGCTGCTCCGCGACGAGACACTCGATTTCGTGCAGTTCAACTACTCCATTGCCACACGCGAGGCCGAGCGCATGCTGCTGCCACAAGCCGCCGAACGACGCACTGCGGTGTTGATCAATCGCGCCTACGAGGATGGCCGGCTGTTCGCGCGGGTGCGCGGCAAGCCGCTGCCTGACTGGGCGGCCGAGTTCGATTGTGTGAGCTGGGGCCAGTTTTTCCTCAAATACGTCATCTCGCATGACGCGGTTACCTGCGTGATCCCTGCAACCGGCAAGGTCAGGCATCTGGTGGACAACATGGGTGCCGGCCGCGGCCGCTTGCCCGATGCTGCCATGCGGGCGCGCATGGTGGCGTATTTCGACTCCTTGTGATCGGGTGCCTCGCGACCGGTGGCAAACACCTTTGCGGGCAGGCAGTGTTAGCAGGTGTGTCTGCTTGCCACTACAAGCCCGCGAATGAGGTCTTTCATCAGCGGGGACCCGCCGATATGCGGGAGAATGGTCATGGGAACATCGGGGTGCATTTTCCGGGCCTTGTCGACTTCGGCAGGAATGTCTTCATGCACATGCCGCCCGGCAGAAAGAAAATACGGCACAACGCAAATATCCGTAGCGCCCTGTTTGGCACAGTGGTCAAGGGCATCCGGGATCAGTGGTTCGGCAAGCTCCAGGAAGCAGGCAACCACGATCGGGTACTCATCATTTATCTCCTGCATGATCACCTTCGTCAGGGTGGTGACTTCCTCGTTGGAGGCCTTGCGGCGACTGCCGTGTGCTATGAGTACCAGTGCCTTCATAGATAACTTCCTCTGGCCTCGAAAGAGGCGGTTGTATCGGTCCAGTGCATTGCTGCGGCTTGATGCCACTGCAATGCAGAATGTGCATGGTCACTCTCGGTGCAATGCTGCCGGATCACGCGCCGGGGCATGCGGTGGAATGTGGCTTTCAAACACTCGCAGTGCGACCGATACACGAGATCCCAGTAAAATCCCCCCCGCCGCCTGGAAAACTTCCGTGTCAATCAGTTCATCAGAACCACCGATAAATACGGGGATCCCCAGCCCGGGTATCAGCCAGGCCAACTCGTTATTTACGTTTTTGTCCATTTGCGTCCGGGTACCAAGCACGATCGCGCGAGCAGCGGATCTTTTAGTGATATAGGCAAGCTGGTTCAGAGGCAGGTCGGCACCGAAGTACAATACCCGATAACCACGCGCCAGCGCCGATAGTGAAAAAAGCATCAGTCCGATCTCATGGTGTGAGCCAGGAATGCAGGCGCAGATGATGCGTTTTCCCCTTGCTTGCGAATAGGCGTGATGAAAACGGGCGCCCAGTCTGTTTTTCAGCCAACTGCTATAGAAATGCTCTTCAGCGATGCCATTTTCAGGGCGGTCTTCCCATGCATTCCCGAGAAATGTGAGTGTCGGTTGAATAAGTCGATCTGTGACCAGGTCAACGGGATAGAGTGAAGAGGCCTCATTGTAGATGGCATCGATTCGTTCGATGCTGAAATCCCTGACTGCATCCAGTGTTGTTTGTTGAAAGCTTTTCCAGATTGTGGACAGGGTTCCTGCGTCAGTCCCGATGTGGTCCGCGGGCTTTGATGTGTCTTCAGGTCTTTCCTGGGCTGTCAGAAGATCAGCGATGGCGGGTAAGGTGTGTCCGTCTTTGAGAAGGTCAACAATTTTCAAGACCCGTTTGATGTCTGCTTGACTGTATAAGCGGTGGCCCTTTGGTGTCCGCTCCGGATTGAGCAGGCCGTAGCGCCTTTCCCAGGCCCGCAGTGTAGAGGTGCCCACCGAGGTGTTTTCCGCAAGGACCCGAATGGGGAATCGCTCCAGGTCTGGTGACTGCTCGGGTCTCTGGGTCATGATGTTTTGTTTGTTCATGTCCCTATTGTACAAAAAATATTGATATGTACAAATAATGTGTCTAGTATTTTACCAAATCCAGCAATTTCGATTTAAGCCATTCTTCAGTGACAGAAAAGGTGATCTGTATGAGCAACAGTTTCATGGGTAAAAAATACAGGGGGCAGGTGTCGTTCGAGCACGGTCGCACACCCGGTCTGGGGATTCTTGTTGTGAATCTGGGAACGCCGGATGAGCCGACGCCATCTGCGGTAAGGCGTTATCTGGCCGAATTTTTGTCCGATTCACGTGTGGTGGAGATACCACGGTTGCTGTGGAAATTAATCCTGCATGGCATCATTCTTCGAACCAGGCCTGCAAAGTCTGCGCAAGCTTATGAACGGGTCTGGAATGAGTCGGGTTCGCCGTTGATGGCATTTTCCTCCGAGCTCACAGATAAGTTGGATAACGAGATCACAAGGCGCATTCCCGGCAACAGCAGTGTCGTTCTTGCTATGCGTTATGGCAAGCCTTCCATTCAACAGGGTCTGGAGCAACTGCAGTTACAAGGTGCGGAACGCATTCTGGTGTTACCGCTCTATCCGCAATATTCGGGTGCCACTGTCGGCACAGTTGCTGATGCCGTGTTTGCAAACCTCTCGCAGTGGCGTTGGGTTCCAGAGTTGAGAATGATGGGAGCCTATCATGATGACCCGCACTATATTCATGCCATTGCCGAATCCATACGTCTTCATTGGGCGGAAAAGGAGCAAGGTGACAAGTTATTTATCTCTTTTCATGGCATGCCCAAAGCGACGCTGCTGGCAGGCGATCCATATTTTTGTCACTGCCATAAAACAGCACGCCTGGTCGCTGCAGAGTTGAATTTGCATGAAGATCAATGGGAGATGGCTTTTCAGTCACGCTTCGGCATGGCCGAGTGGTTACAGCCCTATGCCGCAGAACGATTTCTACAGCTTCCTCTGGAAGGTGTGAAGCATCTCACGGTTGTCTGTCCCGGTTTTGCGGTGGATTGCCTTGAGACACTGGACGAGATTGCTATGGAAGGTCGTGAGAGTTTTCTGAATGCCGGGGGAGAGCAGTTTGAATATGTGCCGGCATTAAATGCATCCTCACAGCATGTGTCATTAATGACAGATCGGCTCATCAGGCATGCCTCGGGCTGGCCAGAACTGGAGCAGGATTCCGATCCTGCTTTACAGCAAGACAACCTGTCTGCGAGTAGACAATATGCCCTTGCTGAAGGCGGGCATTGACATAAGCTCAATCGCTAATTTAACAGAACACTGCAATTACAAATTCAAAACAGGTATCAGTGTCTGCCTGCTGGTTCAGCCGGTACGTTTTGATGGTGGTCGCAAGCAGCATGATTTATGACTTCACTGTTCAATCATCTTTGTCTTGCTCCAGTTTGCCCTGAGGTAGAGTGAGGCTTTAATCAGCAAAGACCCAGGTCAGGATGTCACCAGAGAGGATATGCCTGTGAACGGTGTTGACCCGTTCGCGTACATACAAGCAAGTGTCGGTACGAAAGCATTAATTCAAGACCAGGAGTGAAATTGAAACGATGCTTGATGAAGTCAAGGGTAGGGGTGAGCGTGAGCGCATGGAAAAAAGCCTGCAAGTCCAGTCGTTATCGGTAGAGCCCCGCTGGCGGCTCTATACCGAAATTATTGATGAACAGGTCATTATGGCGCCGGGAGTGCAATGCCGTTTACAGCAAGCGAAACAGGGTACCAGGGCTATAATCAATTGACTAATTTAAATAATCATTTAAAATAAACCAACCCCCTCCCAATGAACTGGATGTCAGATGAGAGCCAATCGAAAAGACGGTGTTGAAACCCGTGAACGCCTGCTGGACAGCGCCTGCAGGGTGTTTGCTGCAAAGGGGTTCCAGGACGCCAGCATCGCCGAAATTTGTGAGGATGCCAGTGCCAATGTGGCCGCTGTGAACTACCATTTTGGCAGCAAGGACGCCCTGTATGTGGAAGTCTGGCGCCATACGTTCAAGACATTCATGCAGGCATATCCTCTCAACGGCGGTTTGCCTGCCGACGCACCCCCTGAAGACCGCCTGTTTGCGCGTGTCCACGCCCTGTTGCAACGGGTCTTCGATGATGGTCGCGTCGGCCAGTGCTTCCGTATCGGTTTGCGCGAACTGGTCAACCCCAGCGCCGCACTGGAGAACACCAAACGCGAACTTATTGGCCCGCACCGAAAGCGCACCCAGGCACTGGTGCGCGAGCTTCTGGGGCCCGAGGCTAGCGATGAAGACGTGCTGTTCTGTGAGATCAGCATTATCAATCAATGTCTGTCGGTTAATTTCTTCAAGGAACGGCGCAGTTTCCTGCTCGGGCGCGAACACCTGTCGAAACAAGCGGTCGAAACCCTGGCGCGACACATAACCACGTTTTCACTGGGGGGTATCCGTGCTGTGCGCGAATCCAGACTAGCCGTTCAGATCGAAGCAAAACCCCGGTCCCGCCACCATGTCTGATACAGCTCCCGGTTCAGTATCATTACAGGAATTCCGTCGCAGTATCTGGCTGGTATGCGTGTTGCTGCTGTTCACTGGCTGTACCACCGTACCCGTGCGGGACCCGGATGCTGTGCAATTGCCGGCGGGTTTCTCCGGCAGCGGTGCTACCACTCTGCCCGAGCACTGGTGGGAAAGTTTCGGGGACTCAATCCTTGACCGGCTGGTCGAGCAGTCGCTGGCACAGAATTTCAGCCTGCAGAGTGTCTGGGCGCGCCTGGATCAGGCCGCTGCAGTGGAACGCATCGCCAGTGCCGAGCTTTACCCGTCCCTGGATGTTGAAGGCGGTGCCGGTCGCAGCTGGTCACATAACAACAGGGGGATCACCGGTAACAGCTATTTCATTGGCGCGATGGCCAGCTATGAACTCGATCTCTGGGGGCGTATCGATTCTAACAGCAAGGCCGCGACGCTGGATCGGCGTGCCAGTGAGGCAGAGCTTACTGCCGCCGCCATCAGCCTGTCGGCAGAGGTGGCGAGTACCTGGTACCAGCTGGTGGAGCAGTATGGTCAGCAGGCGCTGGTGTCGAACCAGCTGGAGACGAACAGCAGGGTGCTTGAACTCATTACTCTGCGCTTTCGCCGCGGCAAGGTGGGTGCTACCGATGTGCTGCAACAACGCCAGCTGGTGGAATCCAACCGGGGTGAGCTGGCGAATGTCCAGTCGCTCATCGGCGTACTTGAACACCGGCTTGCCATCCTGCTGGGTGAAACTCCCGATAGTCGTGCGACAGAACCGCAACATGAACTCATCAGTCTGCCACCGCTGCCGGTGACCGGCATCCCGGTTGAACTGGTCCGGCGCAGGCCGGATCTCAGGCAGGGATTCTATCAGCTGCAGGCTGCTGACCAGCGCACTGCGGCGGCGGTTGCGGACCGCTTTCCGCGCATCAGTCTGCTGGCGAGTACCGACACCGTCTCCAGTGATGTTGATGAGCTGTTCGACAACTGGCTAAGTAACCTGACCGCCAACCTGGTGGCACCGGTTATCGATGGTGGCCGCCGTCGTGCCGAGGTTGACCGCACCCGCGCAGTGACGGAACAGTCGTTGCATGACTATCAGCAGCAGCTGATCGATGCGCTTGGCGAAGTCGAGGATGCCCTGTTGCGTGAACAGCAGCAGCGTGCGTTTATCGACAGCCTCGATAAGCAACTGGCTATATCCAAACAGGTCATTGGTCGCGTGCGCGACAGCTACCTTTATGGTGCCGTCGACTATTTACGTGTGCTCGATGTGCTGCTAACCAACCAGAACCTCGAGCGCAGCCGGCTCACCGCGCAACGCGAACTGATCGATAACCGTATTGCGTTGTGCCGCGCACTGGCGGGTGGCTGGACTTTGGAACGTCCGGTCGTGGAAGACAACCCGTCTGCAACCAGGATCACCCATGTCATCCCTGGATAAACGACAGCAATCCGTGCCACACCGTTCCCGGTGGTTCAAGCGGCTGGCACCCGTCATCATGCTGCTTGTCGGTGTGGTTGTTGCCGTGGCCCTGATGCAGTCCGGGCCCAGCGCGAAACGCGAGCCACCACCACGCCAGGCCCGCCTGGTTGAAATCCAGCCGCTGGTGATCGGCAACGCACGCACCCGCATCAACGCCATGGCAACCGTGGTGCCGGCGGAGTCGGTGACGCTGCAACCGCAGGTCGGCGGAGAAATCGTGTCCGTCAGTGACGACCTGGAGCCCGGTGGTCTGTTCCGTGCCGGCGATGAATTGCTGCGTATCGATCCCCGGGACTATGAACTTGCCATACTGCAGCGGGAAAGCGAGGTGGCGCAGGCGCAGAGTACCCTGCGACTTGAGCAGGGTCAGCAGTCCATCGCGAAGCGCGAATTCGAGCTGCTCGGCGAGTCCCTGCAGACTGATGATCGCGATCTGGTACTGCGCAAGCCGCAACTGGAAAGTGTGCGTGCCCAACTCGCCCTTGCCAAAGCAAGCCTGGAAAAGGCCAGCCTCGATCTGCAGCGCAGCCAGGTACGCACACCCTTCAATGCCATCGTGGAATCCAAGGAAGTGGATGTTGGTGCGCGTGTTACGACGGCCAATACGCTGGCTACCCTGGTGGGGACTGATGCCTGCTGGCTGGAGGTAAGTGTGCCCGTCAGGGATTTGCAGTGGATCGGCATTCCGCGCGGTAGCGATGTGATGGGTTCAGTTGTGCGCATTTCCAACCCGGTCGCCTGGGGAGAGGAGGGCTGGCGCGAGGGCCGTGTCATCCGCCTGGCCGG
Organism: Gammaproteobacteria bacterium; assembly: GCA_033791305.1. Classification (GTDB taxonomy): domain Bacteria; phylum Pseudomonadota; class Gammaproteobacteria; order UBA9214; family UBA9214; genus UBA9214. Next base: position 9,188 of record JASJGW010000122.1, read on the forward strand.
CGATCTCGAAAAGGAAGGCCGCATGGCGCGCCTGATCGTGGAGGTGGACGATCCGTTTACACTGAAGCCGGAAAACAGTGGCAAGCCGGTGCTGCTCATGAATAGCTATGTCAGCGTCGAAATCGAGGGCCGGCAGCTTGACCAGGTCGCCACTATTGCGCGCACGCATTTGCGCGATGGTGACCGACTCTGGATTATGGGCGTCGACGATGCCCTTGAGATCCGCAAGGTCGACATCGTGTTCCGTAGTCACGACCAGGTCCTCGTCGCTGATGGTGTCAAGGCCGGGGAACGCCTGGTGGTTACAGATCTTGCAGCGCCGGTTGCCGGCATGCCGCTGCGCAGCAAGGCGGATGACAGCGCATCAGCACAGATCCGCACAGAGGCCGGCAAGTGACGCCGGATTTGAAAGATACGGTCAATCCTGTGCCGCACGGCCCGATTGCCTGGATGGTGCACAACCGTGTTGCGCCGAATCTCCTGATGCTGGTATTGCTGATCGGTGGCTTCTTCATGGCCAGTAATATCAAAAAGGAGGTCTTTCCCGATTTCGCGCTCGATGAGGTGCGTGTCAGCGTCGCTTATCCCGGTGCGAGCCCCGAAGAGGTCGAGCAGGGCATCGTACTGGCAGTGGAAGAGGCAATCAATGGCATTGAGGGTGTTGATGAAATACGTTCTACTGCCAGTGAGGGACGCGCACTGGTGATCGCCGAACTGGTAGAAGGCGCCGATGTGCAAAAGGCCAACCAGGAGGTCAAACAGGAAATCGACCGTATCACCACTTTTCCGGATGATGCTGAAGAGCCGGAGGTAAATCTCGCCATGCATCGACGGCTGGTGCAGGCGGTCGTGGTGTACGGTGCAACAAGTGAATGGGTGTTGCGAGAGCTGGCCGAGCAACTGCGCGACCGTCTGTTACAGCGGCCGGGTATTACCCAGGTCGAACTGGTATCCGCCCGCGACTATGAAATACGGGTGGAGGTCAGTCGTGAAGCCCTGCGCCGCTATGGGCTGACACTGGAGAACATTGCCGGGATCATCGATAACGCGGCCATAGAGATACCCGGCGGCAGTATCAAGACGAGCGGTGGCGAGATTCTGCTACGCATGAAGCAGCGTCGTGACTGGGCTGAGGGGTTCGGTGAGATCCCCGTCATTACCTCGCGAGACGGTACTGTACTCAGGCTGCGCGACATCGCGCAGGTGAGCGATGTCTTCGAGGATGTCGACCGGGTGCGCAGTTTTGATGGTCAGCCCGCCATGAGTCTTGAGGTCTATCGGGTTGGAGAGCAGACGCCGCTGGGTATCGCCGGGGATGTGCGCCAGACGCTGAATGCATTTGAGGTGCATCTGCCGCCCGGTGTCCACACTGCTGTCAATATCGATCAGAGCAGAATCTACCAGCAGCGACTGGAGTTGTTGACGCGCAACGGCCTCATCGGCCTCGCACTGGTACTGGTGATGCTCGGCATATTCCTGGAAATAAAACTCGCCTTCTGGGTGACCATGGGCATTCCAACGGCTTTTCTCGGTGCTATCCTGTTTCTGCCCGGTCTGGGTGTATCTATCAACATGGTCTCCATGTTCGCATTTATTATTGCGCTGGGAATCGTGGTGGATG
>JASJGW010000123.1:0-8302 GCA_033791305.1 Gammaproteobacteria bacterium
ATCGGCATGCGCAGTGCCCTGTTGTTTGCACTCGGTGATACCGACGTGGCTGCAGAAGCCGGCGCCGCTGCCGTGCTGCAGCGTCTGGTGGAAGGCGGAATCCTGACGGCGTTGACAACCACTATCGTGGGTGGTGTTGGCGGATATATGATGCGGGTGACCAAGAGTTCACTGCTGGGTACCCGGCTGAGTCGATATTACGAGGAGCAGGACCAGCACCATGCCCATCGGGTTGAAGCGTTGCTGTGTGATATACGTGAGTCTATTGACTGTGTTGGTGCACGCGGAAGCACGGCCTGTGGTTTACAGGAAGTGCAATGATCCGGCGCCGTCGACAGGCACGGTTTTCCGCTGCATCCGCTGCTGCAGGCAGTGATACCGATGCTCTGCAAACGGATGTCATGCGCTTTATGGCCATTATCGGTCTGTGTCTGATGGCCGTATTTGCACTGGTGCAAGGTACTTCAGTGCAGGAGCCGGGTAAACCGGCGCAGGCGGTGCAGGCGGCAAGGATACGGCAGGACATCAGGGTGCAGCAGCAATTGCTGCGGGAACTACAGTCCGAATTGCATGCACTGAAATCAGAAAAGGACCGCACGCAGCAGGTGTTGACTGTTGCCCACCACCACCTGGAACAGCTTGCCGGGCAAACACAACAGGCACGCGAGCAACGCGACCGCCTCGACTCCCGGTTGGAAACCCTTGAGCAGCAGCTTGAGCAGGGACATCAGGAACTGGCTGACATCGAACAGGCCACAATGCAGAAAGAACAAAATCTTGCCGAACTGCGTGGCCGACTGCTGAACATGCAGGTGCAGCTGGACCACAGACACAAGGAAATCAAGGCACTAAAGAACCCGCCGCAAAAGATAAAAGTAAAACCCGTCACCAGGAAACAAGCACCAGCAGTGCCCGTAGAAAAACCTGCACCCGTCAGACAGGGATTTAGCTTGCGGTTTGCATCCGCTGCCGCGCTGGACCGGTTGGTCGCGGCCGGGAGCGTTACTCTGTACGGCATGGTCGATCAGCAGGCGTGGCGCCTGTCGATGGCTGCGGGCAGACCAGCTGTTGCGCAGGCCTCATTGCCGGGATGGTTCCACGAGATGTCGGCGGCGACCGTCCCGGCACACTATATTCACAGTCTGGAAAATGTAGCAGATGGCCCCGGGCAATCAACCGTTGTGTGGGGAGTGCAATTGCCCGCTGCTACAAAAGCGGCCATCGCATCACTGACACGGGGGCAGCAGGGCGGTGCGTTGGTGATACGGGACGATGGCCAAGTGTCACGGGAGGAATGAAGCCGTGATCAGCAGATGCCCCGTGTTGTTTGTAATTCTGGGTCTGTTGCTGCTAGCCGGCTGCAGTCAGAATCCTTTGCGTCCCGACCATGACAGCCAGTCATCACTGCAGGGATGGGTGGATACTGAACTCGCACCTTACGTATCACAACAATTTGGCCAGCACCCGCGCTTCAAGGGTGAGCCGGTGATTGTCGTGCGCCTTTCTGGCGATGATATACAGCCGGATATTGACGGTTTGACACGCAATATTCGAGATCAGCTCATGGACATCCTGCTGAAAACACCGGGTGTACACGTGCCCTGGCAACCGCAACAACAGCAGGCGCAACATCATCGCCGGCTGGACCAGGTGCAGTGTGGCAGACGTCGTGATGCCAGTTATTTTATTGGCATCGAAATAACGCGCACGGCAACGGCGCAGTATCGATTGTCGGTGCGTGTCCTGGATGTAAATGCGGGTGAATGGGTCAGTGGATTCAGCCATCACTGGTCGGGACCTCTGACGGCTAGCGAGCTACGTGCCCTGCAAGTGCGGCGGACCGATGAGTCACTGCGGGGTCTCAGAGTATTACCCTTCAGTGCCGGCCAGCCTGACCTGGCCGCTTCCTATCTGGCCAACAATCTGAGCTGTCTGTTGCGTCAACAGGATGTGGAAGATCTGAAAATCAAGGTAGAACCGCTTGCTTCCGAGCAGTCGCAGCTACGCACCCTGCTGGGCCTGGTCGGCAACAACCTGTCACGTTATCGCGAGGTGCAGGTGACCGATGTGGGCCGGCAAGCGAACTTTGTGCTGCGTGGCGAGACCCACATGATTCAACAGGGTCTCTACCAGATATGGGTCGTACTGCATCCCCGGGACTCCGGTGACCACCTTACCGGCATGGACACGGCGACCTACATTCGACTACCGCCTGCCGGCAGCCGTCCCGGGAAGCCCAGTGTGGCACAGGAAAACAGCGGAATGACGCCGACCATCACCCGTATGGAACTGGTGCGGCATGTAAACCGCAATGATTACCGGAACAATTGCAGTGACAAAGAAAACGGTTGCCCGGTACTGGAAGTGGATGTTGAACAGGCCGATCAGGTATTTGTTATTGCACACGGTACCAAAGACGGTATCAGTCAACTATCCGCTGCCTGTGATACGACGACTGCTGCACAGGCACACCCGGGAAGGCATGCTTACCGGTTCCCCGCGGCACGTTTCACAGCGTCCGACTGGCCAACGGTCTATGCCATTGCTGTCAGCGGCGTCGAACCAAAACGGCAATTTCGCCAGCTGCTGCAGGGTGTACCCGATGCCTGCAGCAATGCCGCTGGCCTGCAAGGCGATGCTGAAGACCGGGATCCGTGGCTGAACAGGCTTGACCGCCTGATCGCGACCAACCGCGACCATGCCGTGTGGATGGCGAGGAGACTGCCATGATGCGGGCAAGTGGTTTTTTTGTGGGTGCATTGCTGATGCTGGCAGTCTTCCTGTTCTTTCTGGGTGCCGGCAATCAGCCGACGCTGGTGAAGGAGGTCATTCGCCATGAAGTCGATGCAACACCCCGGGACATCGGGCTGGCAGCGACCGGTAAGGAGTCAGTCGAAGATGCGCTAGACAACATGGCCCTCCAGGCTGCAGACACTGCCAGCCTTGATGAAGAGTCCCGGCTGGTTGTGATAGACAGTGAGCCGGGTGTGAACGGCAACGGGCTGGCGCTGGATCCGCAGTCATGGAATAAGTCCATGGTTGTCACTGAGGCGGCCTTGCGTAATGACACCACGGCAGTATCCCGCTACCAGGTCTGGAGTCCCTTCCGCAGCGAATGGGCGGCACAGGGCTTTGCGCGACGTCTGGCACTGGCCACCGATGTGCCCATGGAAGTGGTCAACGAAGCACCGGGAAACTACCAGGTGGTCTTCAATTACCGGGATGATGGCGAGCGGCAGACGCTGGTCCGGCATATTGAAACTGTGACCGGGCTTGAACTGGAGTAGTCATGCTGCGACAGCCATGGATACTGATACTTTGTATAGGTTTTTCGTGGCCCACGACAGGGGCTGCGAAAACGGACCCGTCGATCGATCGCCAGGCACTGGAGGGACGCTGGCAGACGTATGCAAAGTCTGCACTGCAGACGCAGCCGGCGCTGGATTTTCCCTACGCCCAGTGTTTCAGTCGTGCGGCCACTGCCCATGACCTGCCGGAAACCCTGTTACTGGCCGTTGCCCGGGGTGAGAGTGATTTCAAGCCGCGGGCCCGTTCAAAGGCCAATGCCTATGGCCTGATGCAGATACTCTGGCCCGGCACGGCAAAACACCTGGGGCTGGAGCAGTTGTCCGAGGTGCTGGATCCCTGTACCAATGTCGATGCGGGTGCGCGCTACCTGAAGGAGCTGCAGCAACGCTATGATGGCAATCTGTATCGCACCCTGGCCGCCTATAATTACGGACCTGCACGGATTCCTGTGTCCGGAGGCCGGTTGCCGGATGGCGCGGTCTGGTACAGCGCCTATATCATGCGTCACCTTGACTATGTCCTGAATGGCAGCAACAAGGTGCGCAGCGGTGCTGCACGGCAACGCTATGCGGGGCAAGACCGCCTGTTCATTATCCATTTTTCCCGCCCCTATCGCGCGGCCGCCTTTGTTGACCGGCTGCAACCCCGGTTCGGCGACTTGCGTCTGGACTGGTTTCGCCGGGCCGATGGCGGCTTTGACGTGGTGCTGCAGTATGCTGACGAGGCCGAACGCAGCAGGGGACAGCAATTGCTCGACAAGATGGGGTTTGGATAAATGCTGCAAACGAAACCGATTGTGAATTGTGTGATGGATACGCGGCGCTTTACCCGTCATGCGCTTATACGAATACAAATGGTGTTACTTCCATGGATGATGAGCGGCCTCGCGAACGCCGTGGAATTCCAGGCCTTTGCACCGGTATTGCACGTGGAGCCTGTTGTTGAAACACGTTTTGAGCCGGTTACGCGCCGGGTGTGCACTGAGCCGGACGAGTCGGCTCGGGAATTTAACGAGGTCGCAGCGACCATCGGTGAGGATATCCGGCGTCAGACCCGCCTGTGGCAGCAACAGTACCGCTGCAGAAACGTCACTGAGCAACGCGCCCGTGAACACATTACCGGCTATCGGGTAACGTACCGTTATGGCGGGGAGACGCAAACAACACGCTTGTCTTACGATCCCGGTGAGCGGATGCCGGTAAATGTCAGCCTGTCGCCAATGAAGTAAAGGTTACCCCCGCCATTGCAAGCACGTCGCCCCCGGCGCGACGCCGCTCGACCGAATTAATCGTGGAAGCTTACCTGCAGCAGGGTACCGCCGAGGGGGCTGGCAGCAAACGCCAGTTGCCCGCCATACACCGTAACAATCTCGTGGGCCATGCTCAGGCCGATGCCCTGACCGGGAATCGACTCATCCATGCGCGTGCCGCGTTGCAGGACCGTGTCGACCTGTTCAGGTGCAATGCCAGGGCCATCGTCTTCAATGCTGATCTCGACGCCATCGGGGTGTTGATCCGTCCCTATGGACACCCGGACCTTGCTGTGGCAGTACTTGTAGGCATTCTCCAGCAGGTTACCCAGGATCTCGGTCAGATCGGCCTCGTCCCCTGTGAAGGTGGCTGACGGGTCCAGCTCCAGGTCAACCGTCACCTGTTTCTCCCGGTACACCTTGTCGAGGGAGCGCAGCAGTCGTTCTACCACCTTGCCGACCGGCACCGGTTTGGCCAGCGTGGTCCGACCGGAGACGGCGGCACGCTGCAGTTGATGGTTGATGATTTCATCCATGCGATCTACCTGCTCACTGACAAGCGCGTGACTGGCATCGGCGGCATCATTGCTGTCTATACAACTGGACTGCAAAATGGCCAGCGGTGTTTTCAGACTGTGGGCGAGATCATCAAGGCTGTTGCGGTAACGGGTCTGCACAGACTTGCTGTGCTCGATCAGGGAATTCAGACTGGAGGTCAGTCCGCTGAGTTCCCTGGGGTAGGGACCGTCGAGACGGTCGGTGCGGCCCTTTTCGATCTGCTGCAGGTCGGCGGTGACGGTGCGCAGTGGCCGCAGGCCCCAGCGCAGGATGATTCCCTGTGCGAGCAGCAATACCACTGCCATGCCACCGAGCCAGCGCCACAGGGTGGAACGGAAACTGTCAATCTCCGCCTGGAACACCGAGGTGTCTTCCGCCACGGTGAACGTGTACAGCGCCTCTGTGCCGGTATCGTCTTCCCAGGCGACGCCAAAGGCGAGGGCATACAGCTGCATGCCGGCACGGGCCAGCCGGCTAAAGCTGCGCTCGCCGGGTATTTGCTGTTCTGTTACGTCGATGTCCCGCCCGGTCAGAGAGGTGGAGTGCCACAGCGATTTATTATCGTGGTTGGTGATGACGGCATAGAGACCTGAATCCGGTTTCGAGAAGCGCGGTTCCGGCAGTTCCTGTGGCAGGATCATGCGCCCGTTTTCATCTTCGTCCGCAGCGGCGAGCAGGGCGTAGATATGAGATTGCAGGCGGTCCTTCATGGCGGCTTCGGCACTGACGCGAAAGGCCTTGTCGAGCGCCAGGCCGGTTGCGCCCAGGAAGCCGGCAAGTACCAGGGATGCGGCCAGCAGCAGTCGACTGTGCAGCGAATGCATCAGCCGGCGTTTGCGTCCAGCCGGAATCGATAACCGCGTCCACGCAGGGTTTCTATGGGGCTGAGGGTGTTGTCCGGGTCCAGCTTGCGGCGCAGGCGCCCAATAAATACCTCCAGTACGTTACTGTCCCGGTCATAATCCTGCTCGTAAAGATTGTCCGTCAGTTCGGTCTTGGAGATGACCTGACCGGCATGCAGCATCAGGTACTCCAGCACCCGGTACTCAAAGGCGGTCAGATCCACGGGATTGCCCGCGACCGTGATGGACTGTTTGCCGGTATCCAGCGAAATCGGTCCGCAGTCCAGCACCGGTTTCGACCAGCCGGATGCGCGCCGCAGCAGGGCATTCAGACGCGCCTCGAGCTCTTCAAAGCGAAATGGCTTGACCAGGTAATCATCGGCGCCAGATTCCAGGCCATCCACCTTGTCCTGCCAGTTGCCCCTGGCCGTCAGTATCAGGATCGGGAAATGCCTGTCGTGTGCGCGCAGGCGGCGGATTAGCTCGATGCCGGACAACTTCGGCAGCCCGATATCGATAATCGCCAGGTCGAGCGGATATTCTTCACCGTAGTAGAGTCCTTCCTCACCGTCGGCTGCCACATCGACGACGTAGCCAGCTGCACGCAGGCGGTCCCGCAGTTTTTCTCGCAGGCGGGCCTCGTCTTCGACAACCAGAATATGCATGGCTTAATGGCAGTGTTACAACTTTTTCCCGGTACGGGCATCAATCCGGGTGCGCTTGACCCGCCCGTTCTTTGTCAGGATCTTGATGCGGTAGACCTTGCGACCATCGACACGGATGGTCTCCGCAGACAGCACCTTGTCCTTTTTATGCCGCCGTGCCTTTGCGACCGCCTCGTCCAGGCTGATGCCGCCGTTGTCGACATGACCGCGTTGCGCGATCAGCATACGGGGATGGTGAAGCCGGTCGGCCAGTACCGGAGCAGTTGCCAGCAAAGTAGCCAGTAACAGGATCAACCAGTCGGTAATCAGCCATCTACTAGTCATTGCCTGGTGTGCTCTCCAGCATCAAATTCCGTTAACCGGTGATACCTCGACGCGCACCGGTATATGCTTGCCCGGGTGTTCAGTGGTCTGGGTGTAGTAGGTTTGTCCCTCATAGCGGTATTTTACACGATAACCCACGAGTTGCTGCTCCTGATCATATTGGTCAATGGTCTCGCAACGTCGCACGTGTTCAACCCGGGGCCGACCCCGGTAGTGCGAGGTGTTGTGATCATTTCCGATGGAGGCGCCCAGCAGCGCGCCGACGACGGTCAGTGCCGTTTTCCCGTGCCCCCTGCCGAACTGGTTGCCGACCACGCCACCGACAATACCACCGGCAAGCGGTGCCGTATAGCTGCCACGCCGGTAGTTGTTGCGGGCGACCCTTTCCGTCCAGCACTCGGTGACCGGGATTGCCACTTCAATGGTTTCATACAGCGGTTCCGCCTCGATGACCTTGGCATGGCCAACGAACCCATGTTCTGATACGGCAGCCCCGGAAAAGGCCAGTGCCGAAATCCCGAATATCACTACAGTCATTATGCGTTTCATTGTCTGTCTCCTGTTGCGAAGGTTGTGTACCAGGGGCGGGCAGCAAGGCCCTGTTTTCCATGGTTCACAGTCAGGATAGGCAATGTTCGCTGAATACAGGCTGAACAGATACCACAGGATCACATGGGAACAGCCGCAGGAGCGGACCGCGTCCGCGATCCAGCGCTGATATTCCATATACGGCGGGGAGATCCCGTTTACCCGGCTAACCTTGCACCCGGCCGAAGCCGCGAATATCTCCGTCCTCCAGCGAGACCGGTAGTCAATGCAGGTTGGTAAGACGCAGTGAGTCAACCGGGGGCTGGGCTATATATTAATCACTCAACCCGCCGTACATCCCGGTCGGCCGTCATGGCGACGTATGGCCTTCTTCAGGGCCTTTTCCAGTTGCCGTTGTGCCGGTCGTGCCTGCTCGAACACCTCGCGCGCCTTGTAGAACTCGAGTATTTTCACATTACGGATATCGGGCTTGATATACACTGTCGGCCGCTGCTGCTTGAGCTTTTCGGTCAGGATATTTCTGCTCATGGCAGTAAAACTCTGCAGCAGCACGCCCATCGATGACAGTGTATCGCCGTCTTCCAGGTGATTGCTGCCACTGACATCAATGGCGATGACGATGTCACAATCATCCTGCACCCGGTCATAGGGCAGGGGGTTGGCCACGCCGCCATCGACCAGCGAATAGCCCTCTACCTCCACCGGCTGGAACACGCCGGGCACTGCCATACTCGCCTGCAGGGCCGGCAGCAGGGCGCCGGACTTCATGTTGACCTCCTGGCCGGTTAACAGCTCCGCCGTGACCA
>JASJGW010000124.1:0-37402 GCA_033791305.1 Gammaproteobacteria bacterium
GGTAGTCAGTAAAGCGTTCATTCAGCTGGTTCAGTTCCCGTTGCAGTTTGTGGGTACGGCTGTTGCGGGAAAGGAGGGCATGGGTCACGATGGAGCCAAGTGCAAGACCCAGCAGCAGACCCAGTATGCCAACTACCCACATGGAGCTTGTTCCGTCAAGCGTTACCATTTTCTCTCCTCTCTGGTGTGCGTGCGCCGGGCAGTGCCGACGAATTGGAGCAACATTGTACTGGATTCCGTCGCCATGTGAACACTGTAAGTGCATTGGATGATGCATTCAGCAGAAATAATAGATATGTATTTCAACAAGATGTTATTTATGCGATATTAATTTTCTGGGGGGCGGTGACAGCCGCAGGGCGTGGGCCAAAGAGTGCGCTGCCAACCCGGATCAGGGTGGCTCCCTCGGCAATGGCCGCCTCAAAGTCTCCGCTCATGCCCATCGATAATTCACTGAAACCGGTCAAATCAAATCGTGCAGCGCAACTGTCACGCAAGTCACGCAAGGCCGAAAAGTCCGTGCGGCGTTCATCCAGTGCGGCTTCCCGGCGGCCTATGGTCATCAGTCCGCGTAACCGGATGCCATCGAGGCTGGCATTCAGGAAATCATCAATAAATTGAAACACGGCATTGGCAGGTATGCCAAACTTGTCACGATCACCGGCGATGTTGACCTGCAGAAGTACATTCAGGACGCATGTCGATTTGAGCGCGCTTTCGGAAAGCCTGGCTGCAAGCTTGATGCTGTCAAGCGTGTGCAGCCAGTCAAAATTACCGGGTATCATTTTTGCTTTGTTGCTCTGCAAATGCCCGATAAAGTGCCACTCATTTTCCGGGTCTTCAATCAGGGCCTGTTTGGTCAGGGCATCCTGCACGGTGTTCTCTCCAAAACAGTGTTGTCCGGCAGACATCGCGCTCTGCACATATTCGGGAGGCATATATTTGGTGATGGCTACCAGGCAGATGTCATCGACCGAGCGCCCCGATTGCATGGCTGCCACGTGCATCCGGTTCCGGATAGCTTCGAGATTGTCCTGTATCTCTTCTGCTGTCAATGACATGGGGCAACCACCACATTACGTGGCCGGCCTTCCAGAAAGGCCCTGATGTTGGCAGCCAGTTCATTGATGAGTGTTTGCCGTGCGTTAACGGCTGCCCATGCATTGTGCGGGGTGACGATCAGGTTGGGAATTGAAGTATCCAGCAACGGATTGCCATTGCGTGGTGGTTCTTCGCTTAGGACATCGACTGCTGCGCCAGCAATACGGCTGGTAAGCAGTGCCTGTAACAAGGCGGCCTCGTTAACAATACCGCCGCGGGCAGTGTTGATGAGCAGGGCATCTTCACGCATCAGTTCAAGTTCGTCACAGTCGATAAGATTGACTGTGGATTCGGTAAGGGGACAATGCAGGCTGATGATGTTTGACTGTGCAAGGACCTGGCCCAGCGGGATACGCCCTGTTTTCGGTTGGCTGTCGGTGCCGGGGCGCTGTGCGATCAGAATCTTCATGCCAAATGCCTCACCCATTCTTGCAACGGCCTTGCCCAGTTCTCCATAACCGATAATGCCCAGCGTTTGTCCGGCAAGTTCCCTGACAGGGTAATCAAGCAGGCAAAATGATGCTGCGTTGTGCCATTTGCCACTGCTAACAGCCCTGCGGTATTCATGGTGGCGTCGGGTCAGGGCAAGAATCACGGAGAAAACATGTTCCACCACGGAAGTGGTGGCATAGGCGCGGACATTGCACACGGTAATGTTACGTTCACCGGTGGCCACAAGATCGATATTATTGGTGCCGGTCGCTGCTACACAGATCAGGGCCAGGGAGTTGGTGGATAGCAGGATATCCCTGTCGACAGATACCTTGTTGGTGATGACGACGTTGGCGTTCTGGATGGCCCGCCGTACCTGAGCAGCACTGGTCTGTTCTTGCAAAGACCAGTCATCCAGCGTTGTTGTCAGCGGGCGGAGATCAAGGTCCTCCGGCCCAACCGTGTTGATATCAAGGAATACCCCACGCATTAGATCAGGCGGTGATATTAGTCGTTGCCCAGCATTGCCCGCTTCAGTGACTTGGTGACAGGGTGTGGACCGATCCAGATGCCTAGCAGGGACCGGTAAAAGTCATTGCCCTCAACAACACCACGTAATTCCGCATTTATCCTGACCTCTGTACCGATGCCCGGGATATAGTCAATTCTAATTTGGTCACCTTTGAGCAGGTCCTGGAACAGGTCGTTGAATTTTTCCAGTTGTGGTTTGAGGGTCTGCATTTCCTGGTCTGAAAGATTGGCTTTCAGTCCATCCGTCCAGCCCTCAGTGATTTTCTCCTTGCTGACTTCGCCGTAAAGTATATGCATAAGGACACTTGCCGGACCGGTGTCGCTGAGTATCGCGCTTGCGTCCGGTGTCCTTGCCGGTAGATAGAGTGCCCCGATATAAATGTCGAGAAAGAATTTCTCCCTGATGCCGGCACCGTTAAGAAGCAGCGAGCTATCAATGTTGGCAAATGCAAGGGTATCCGGAATTGCAATACCTTCAACTTCCTTTGCCATGATTGGGGAATTGGCAATAAAAAGACAGAACAACAGGATGATGGCTGATTTGTGCATATGAGTTCCCGGGATTTTCAGGTTATGTTATCCCTTGCGGGCCGGATGGCGAGTGATGTTTTCAACGTGAACAGGGAAGTGACTGGTCTTGACGTCTTTATAATAGCGTTCAAGCGTGAGCTTGACGACCGGGAAGGCAAGCTCGTCCCAGGGTATTTCATGTTCCTCAAACAGCCTGACATCCAGGCTCTCGGCTCCCGGGTGATAATCATCTCTTTCCAGATGCGCCCGGAACATCATATAGACCTGGTTGATTTGCGGGATGCTGAATACGCCGTATAGTGCCATGTCAATAACGCTGGCTCCGGCTTCTTCCCGTGTTTCACGCGCGGCGGCCTGCTCGGTAGATTCTCCATTCTCCATGAAGCCTGCGGGCAGGGTCCACAATCCGTAACGGGGTTCAATGGCACGTCTGCATAACAGTAAACGTTTGTCCCACACCGGAACACAGCCGGCCACAATATTCGGGTTCTGGTAATGTACGGTATTGCAGGTACCGCAAACATAGCGTTGTCGATTGTCTCCGGCAGGGGTTTTCTCAGTCACCCGGGCGCCACACTTGCTGCAATAGATCATGTGATTCTTTTTGTATATTAAAGAGTTGTAACGAATAGTACTTAAAGACAGGGGTGAATGCCATGCGGGCTCGACTGTCCCAGTACCCTTGTAGCCTGATATCTTGTTATTCACGAATGAATTTCCCGGCCAGTGTCAGGCCCAGCATGGTCTTGGCATCAAAAATCGTGCCGTCATAAACCTGTTCCAGTGCCTGGTCGAACGGTATCCAGTGGATCTCGATCAGTTCATGTTCCTCCGGTTGTGCCGGTACGGCTGTTAACTCGCGTGCCAGGTACAGATGAATGATTTCATCGCTGTAACCCGGGGTGACAAGGGTCTTTCCCAGGGTATCCCAATGGCTGGCTTGCAGTCCCGCTTCTTCAACCAGTTCACGCGCTGCAGTGGTGCGGGGCTGTTCATGTGCTTCAAGCCGGCCAGCCGGTAATTCCCACAACCAGCCACCGCCGGCATGCCGGTACTGGCGTAGCAGGCAAACCTTGTCCTGCCGGTCCAGTGCCACGACGGCTGCTCCCCCGGGGTGGCGGACTACTTCGAGTTCCAGGGGGTTCCCGTTGGGTAAGGTCAGGGATTCCAGCCCGAGTTGGAGTATCCGTCCCTGATATATCAATTTGGTCGTGTGTGGCAAAGGGTTCTCCCGGTACAGGACTTACCCTACTATAGTAGCAGCACATTCTATGATTCATGCCTGTCAGGGGGCCCGGGTGCAACCATTCTTTGAAAAACAGCCAGTACGCTTTTCCTGTACGCAATGTGGGAAATGCTGTCTGACAGGTGGTGATTATTACGTATATCTTACTGCAGCAGAATCGGAAGCAATTCGTAATCGGCTGCAGCTGTCACGCAGCTGGTTCCACAGGCGCTACCTGGGGCGTCTGGAAGCGGGTGAACGGGTGCTTGCTTCAGGCAAAGACGCACGTTGTATCTTTCTGGATGATAGTGGGCAATGTCGGGTCTATTCTGTCCGTCCGCTGCAATGCAGGACCTATCCGTTCTGGCCGGAACTGACCGGGAGTGCCAGGGCCTGGAATAGCGAGGCGCGGCGTTGCGAAGGCATTAATCGGGGCGCGGTAATCCCGGTTACAACCATTCGCCGGAATGTCAATGCCTGTCTGGATCAGGAGAATTAACGGGATAGCAGATGATGCAATTTGTCGGTTAAGTGCAAGGTTCGAAAATGCCGAGCAGTTGACCGGCGTTGGCGGGTGCATATGGGTCGTGATACAGGTTGACCAGTTGCATGCCTTGTACGGGGGCAAGTAACGGGCCTTTGGTAAGGGTATCAAAGACATCGCCACCAAGTAATTGTTGCGTAATCGTGAGATACAGCCGGTCTACGACCCTGGCCTGCAGCAAGGTATGAAAAACAGCTGGACCGGCTATGGCATAGACGCTCCTGTAACCCCGCGCTGCAAGCTCGGGAATCATCATGCTGCCATCAACCTGTGTACCAGTACCGGCGTGAATGACCTCAAGCCCTTGTCTCTGAAGTTTTTTGCGCTTCGTCTGGTCGGCTTCTTCTCCGGTGATAACCAGTATCCTGCGTTCCCGGTAGGGTTCCAGTGCAGAGAGCGGTATATCCAGGCTGCCAGTGAGAATCGCGATGTCCGGCTGCTCTGGCAAACCCTGGCCAATTCGCCAGTTACGGATATCCGCAAATACCGGCTGGTTGTCTACCGGCAGGATGTCTTGTGCCTCTCCGATGATACTTTGCCGGTAGAAGCGGCCACTGGTTATCAGTAAATCGGCCTGCCCGGCCAGTTCCTGGTACAGCCGCCAGTCACGCGGGTTGCCCGTCGCTGCCGGTATGGTGTGGGTGGTGCGGTCGCTGATACCGATAGCGATACGGCCATCCAGTGTGGTAATGAAATTGCTGTAGACGAATGGCCGGTTTGACTGTCCCCTGGTGTGCAACCGATGCTGCAGGTACAGTCCTTCCAGCGGGCATTGTGCTCCCGGCGACGGAAAGAGGCGGGTTACTGGTGTTTGCATGCTCGTGATTTCCTGTTGATGTTCAGTATACTCAGGAAAGTTTTCTCCAGGAACCGGATGCAGTGCGGGCATTTATCTGGTGGGGATAAGACAAAAAAAAGGGGCCTTCTGGCCCCATTTTCATGCTAGCAGCTTGGCGTGATCAGGCTTCTGCTACCTGTTTTACGTCAACAGACTTGCCTTGAAAATCTGCAATCGCAGCCTTGATAGCATCTTCGGCCAGTACCGAGCAGTGTATTTTGACAGGTGGTAATGCAAGTTCTTCTGCAATTTCGGTATTTTTGATTTGCTTGGCCTCATCAAGTGATTTGCCCTTGACCCATTCTGTCAACAGGGAACTCGAAGCAATCGCAGATCCGCAGCCATAAGTCTTAAACTTGGCGTCTTCAATGACGCCGTTGTCACCAACCTTGATTTGCAGTCGCATTACGTCACCACATGCCGGTGCTCCTACCATGCCCGTGCCAATATGCTTGTCTTCCTTGTCGAATGAACCTACATTGCGCGGGTTTTCGTAGTGGTCCAGTACTTTCTCACTATAAGCCATAATCCAATCCTCCAGTTAGTCCTGCTATCTTGAAATCTGTTACGCCGCTGTCTGCTTGAACCCTGAATCAAATATCGGGGTTTCTGTATCACTGCTGGCTGCTGATACCGCCTCTTCCAGTGTAATGCTGTTGAGGTAGTCATAGATGCGGTTACTCAGGTGCAGCCACATTTGTGCGCCAGCTGGTGCCTCACCCTGAGTATGCGGCATTTCTTCACGGCGGCTAACATCATCAACAGTCGCCAGAATATTGGCAATCGTGATCTCGGATGCCGAACGGGCCAGACAATAGCCGCCGCCGGGCCCCCGCATGCCGGTCACAAGACCGTGCTGGCGCAGGCGTGCAAACAGCTGCTCAAGATATGAGATCGAGATGGACTGCTGTGCAGAAATGTCTGCCAGTGTCACCGGCCCGGTCTTGTGCTGCAGTGCCAGTTCCATCATTGCCGTGACGGCATGGCGTCCTTTTGTTGATAGCTTCATGATAACCTCAATAAATACGGTACTGCTTGTTGCTAACGATTGTGCTGGTCCGTATCCCTATCCAGCATCAACGGTCGCCTGAACCCATTGATGATTCCAGGCTGCTTGGATGTGTATATAATAGTAATAGTTGAGTCTTTTAGTCAAGATTTCAACTGTTCGAAATTTTTACAGGTGTTACAATAAATGCATTGTTATCAACAAGTTGATAATTCTCTACCCTGATGTGGGTATACCGGCAAGTACTGACCATATCATTCTAGGATGTTAGCCGTTGGGCCTTTCATAAAGGTGGTGATGGCGAACGAACTAACGATAAAACTGATGCAATTACATCGGCTTGCTGCAAAGCAGTCGTCAATGCGAGGAGACATTGGACCGACGTTTGATACAATAGCCGGAGGAAGACGGTTTGAGCCGGTTTTAATCGGTTTCAGGTCCGCAGCACACTGAAATTTATCAGCCAGGAGCAGAAAATGGGATCATATATGCCGGGTGGCGTGGATCGCCGCAAAAAGTCACATGAAAAACTTGAGGCACTCGTTACATCACGAACTACAACATTGTCATTATTGACAGAGCTCGCTGGCCGGCGGCCATTTACACCTGATCCTTCTATGGAGAAAGCACTGCGCGAGTTTTGTGAGGCCTTGATCGATTATACAGCCAGTGCCCATTTCCAATTGTACCGCTACCTGGCCGACAATCGAGAGCGGCGGACCTCGGTATTGAGCATCGCTGACGGGCTTTATCCGAAGATCGTGGAAACAACAGACCAGATTCTGCGTTTTAATGATAAATACGAGACCATGTCACTGGGCAACAGCGTTGAATTTCTGGCAGTTGACCTGTCCAACCTGGCTGAATGTATTGCTGAACGTATTCAGTGTGAGGATGAGGTGATTTCAGCTATGGGTAGTGGTGTTCACTAGCTATATCGCTCTTAAAGATAGATGTTACAGCCACGAAATTCACTGAAAGACACGAAAGAATCAATACTCTATTAGCAATATTTCCGTGTTCTTCCGTGGATTTCGTGGCTATTAAAAAAATCTGGCACTCAGCATAATTCGGTTCCGGCAGTATGGTTGTGTTGTCACTCACCCGCCTGTTTACAGGAGATATGTTCCATGGCAGATGACCACACCGTACCGGCAACGATTGAAGATTTACTGGAAATTATGGCGCAGCTCCGTAAGCCCGAGACAGGCTGTCCGTGGGACCTGCAGCAGGATTTCCGCTCCATCGCGCCATATACACTGGAAGAGGCCTATGAAGTCGTTGATGCTATCGAGCAGGGGGAGGAGCGCGCCCTTAAAGAGGAATTGGGTGACTTGTTGTTCCAGGTTGTCTATCACGCGCAAATGGCACATGAAGCGGGCTGGTTTGACTTTAATGCGGTGATAGCCGGGATCTGCGAGAAGATGGTGCGCCGTCATCCGCACGTGTTTGGTGATGACGTCATCAAGACCGCTGCAGCGCAGACACGAGCATGGGAGTTACACAAGGAAAGGGAGAGGGGGCGGCAGGGGAGTGTTCTTGATAGTGTGCCTCTGGCATTGCCTGCATTGACGCGTGCCGCCAAGTTGCAGAAAAGAGCATCGCGCGTTGGTTTCGACTGGCCGAGCATTCACGGGGTGTCTGACAAAGTCGAAGAGGAGCTGGAAGAATTGTGTGAGGAAATACAAAGTAATGCGGGTGCTGATGCCCTGATGGATGAAGCCGGCGACCTGCTGTTTGCTGTGGTAAATATGGTGAGGCATGCCGGGATAGATCCTGAGGCAGCATTACGCCAGGGTAACCGGAAATTTTCCCGCCGCTTCCGGATGGTTGAAAAGCTCACTGAGGCGGCGGGAATGACGGTTGCAGAAACTGATCTTGATACGCTGGATTGTTACTGGGACCAGGTAAAGGAACTGGAAGTGACCGACCATCAATCCGGCAACGCGGCAGATACTTCATGAGTCCGGGGGCTGCCCGGTCTTTTTCTTGTGTGTTGTCAGGTATTCAGGTACAAATAAAATCCTGTTGCAGGCAGTTTTAAACCAGAGACAGTTATCATGACCACAACTGAGCCAGAAAATATAATCGAGGTAGAAAACCTGGTCGCACATTATGGTGAACGCGTGATCCTCAATGATATCAACCTGGGTATCCGGACAGGCGAAATCAGGGTCATCATGGGTGGCAGCGGCTCGGGTAAAACCACCTTAATGCGGAATTTGCTGGGTCTGAACACCCCCAGTTCTGGCAGTATACGCATCCTTGGTAAGGATATAACCAGAATCAGCAAGCGCGAGCTGTATGCAATCAGGCGAAAGATGGGCGTCGCTTTTCAGGGTGGAGCCCTGCTGGGTTCGATGTCTGTGGCCGAAAATATTGAATTGCCCCTCAGACAACACACCAAACTGGATGAGAGCACCATTCGCATCATGTCCCGCATGAAGCTTGAGGTTGTCAATCTCGCAGGTTTCGAGAATTTGATGCCATCGGAATTGTCCGGTGGCATGCTGAAACGGGCCGCACTGGCGCGTTCTATTGTGATGGACCCGGAAATGCTGTTCTTTGATGAGCCCTCTGCCGGACTTGATCCGGTTGTTTCCGCAGAGCTGGATGAGTTAATCCTGCGACTGAAAGATGCAATGAATGTCACCATTGTGGTGGTGACGCACGAGCTTGAAAGTGCCTTCAAGATTGCGGACAGGATTACCGTGCTGGGGCAGGGCAATGTGCTGATGACGGGGACGGTGGATGAAGTGCAACACAGTGATAATGAGGTGATTCAGGACATGCTGAATCGACGACCCAGAGATGAAATCGTCAACGCGGAAGAATACCTGGCGCGACTGACCGCAGACCGGGAACAGCAACGCATATAAATAAATACTGCTCTGCTGCGTTGCTACCCGGGCTTTCCGACGCCACCCCCGGGTTCCCTGCGCTTACGTGGGCTGGCTTTCAAGCTCCTTGACCTTGACCTTCATTTTGCTGATCAGGCCATCAATACCATCTTTGCTTACAATGTTCTGATAGGAACTGCGATAGTTACTGATCAGGCTGATGCCTTCAATAATCACATCGTAGACCCACCATTCACCGTTTTTCTTCTGGTAGACCTTGTAGTTAATCGGGATATCGGCACTGGCGGTGAGTATCAGGGTCTCGACAACGGCCTTCTTTCCCTTGACCTTTTCTCCCGGATAATCCACTTTTTCATCGGTGTAAGCTTCCACACGGCCAATGTAGGTGTTCTCGATCAGTTGGGCAAACAGCTGGACAAATTCCTGCTTCTGTTCACTGGATGCCTTTTTCCAGTTGGTGGCCAGGGTGCGTTGTGACATGGCGCGGAAGTCGAAGCGAGCATTAATGATCTTCCGCATTTCTATGCGCCGGGTAGCCTGGTCCAGTCCCTTGTTCTGGAGAAGGGTGAGAATGCTATCGACGGAGCCACGAATGGAATCCGTCGGTGACATCTCTGCAGACGCAAAGGTTGCCGCTACCAGGGTGATGCCGACGGTCAGTATCAGGAGCAGTCGTTTCAACATAACAAATACCTCGTAATGAATGATGTTCAACAGGTTCTCTAGTTTTCCACCTTGTTTTGGCGGTACTGGGTCCAAGCATCCCGGATGAACAGGTAAGGATCAAGGGCATCTCTCTTGATGCCCTCGTAGGTATCCTTGTCGAGCGCGACCTGGTTGACCGTTTCCAGGATGATTGCGGCCCAGTAATCCCGGTCTTCCCACAGGTAATAGATCAGGTCCATACGAGAGTCGGCCAACAGGCCAATCCCGTCCCTGACGCTGGATGGCCCGAAGAAGGGTAACACCAGGTAGGGTCCCGGACCGATGCCGTAATACCCGAGTGTCTGACCGGTATCCTCTTCCTTCTTTTTGAGGTTGAAGTGGTCCTTGGCCGTGTCAAAGAAACCGCCGATTCCGAGTGTGGTGTTGACGCCAAACCGGGTCAACTCGTTACCGGCATCCGCAAATTTTCCTTGCAGGCCGGCATTAATCATCCTCATAGGGGTAGTCAGGTTCGAAAAGAAGTTGCCAATACCCAGCATCAGGGGCTCCGGCATGATCCAGCGGTACCCCTTTGCAACCGGCTTTAACAGGTAGAAATAGAGTTTATCGTTGAACCAGAACGTGCCCCGGTTAATTATCTCGAGTGGATCATAGACATCGAGTTCTTCATCCTCATCATCCAGCCAGGGCTGATCTTCATCCTCAAGGTCGTCGAGTTCTACAAATGTTTTCTCATCGCTGCTATCAGCCTCGTCTGCTGCTGCCAGGATAAGCGCAGGATTGGTGCTCTCATGTTCAGTGGTGGTTGCAGACGTGAGTATCGCGTTCGCGTTGACTCCTAAAGCGGGGAGTGCCAGTGCCATAACCAGTAGAAGTAACTTTTTCATGATGTATTTTGCGGTGTTGTACTATTCGGTTTCAAAGATGTATTTGCTGACCAGTTCTTCCAGACTGATCGATGATTCTGTTTCTTCGATCTCATCACCTGCTGCAAGAAAAATATCCGATCCGCCCGGTGTGAGCTTGATGAATTTATCGCCGATGATTCCCGAAGTGCGGATAGATGCAATACTGTCATCTGTCAGTTCCACTGTTTTCTCGATATTCAGGTGTACCACGGCTTCATATTCTCCGGCGTCCAGTTCAATCTTGCTTACCTTGCCGACAACAACGCCCGCCAGTTCGATCGTTGTCCCTTCCTTCAGGCCGCTAATCGAGGTAAACCGGGCGGTAACCGGGTAGGTCTCATTTGCGAAGGGATCTATATCACCCATCTTGACGGCCAGCCAGGAGAAGCTGATAAAACCCGCCAGCAGGAATATTCCGACGATGAGTTCTAGACTTGTTTTTTTCATGGCTTGCTCCGTTTGCTGCTTGTGTGCCGTGACGTGTGCTTACGAAAGTATCAGTGAGCCTATCAGATAGTCCCAGACAAGAATGGTGACAGAGGCAAACACCACGGCATCAGTTGTGATGCGGCTGACACCTTCTGCACCGAATACGCCGGTCCGGCTGAGGTGAAGAAAGTATCCCTTGTAGGTGGTTATCCAGACAATCAGCAGACCAAAGATGAGTGATTTGATCAGGCAGAGACGAATATCAGCCCATTCCACACTGTTATACATCCCCTGAAAATAGGATCCTTCTGAAACACCCAGTAATACGACCCCCGCCAGATAACCGCCAAATATTCCAACCACATTGAACATAAATGCCAGCACTGGCAGGGAAATCAGGGCGGCGACAAACTTGGGTGCAACCAGAAACTTCAGGGGATCGATTGCCATGCACTCAAGGGCATCAATCTGTTCGGAATGACGCATGATGCCGATTTCGGCACAAATGGCCGAACCCGCACGACCGATGACCATCAATGCGGTCAGTACCGGTCCCAGTTCCTGTATCAGACTGAGGGCCACCGCAGAACCAAGCAGTTCCTCGGAGCCGAATTGTTTCAGGTTATGGTAGCCCTGCAGGCCAAGCACCATGCCGGTAAACAGACCAACGATAAGAATTACGGTAACCGAGCGGGCTCCGAAGAAATAGATCTGCCTGACAACAGGATAAACCGAGTAGGGTGGTTTGAATATGCAGGCGATGGTATCGCCAAAAAATATGCCCATCCTGCCCGTGGTTTCCAGCAGATATAAAAAATCTCTTCCGAGTTTGCTGAGCAGGTTTATCATGATTGCAGGATTCTGTGGATGGCTGCGGTGAATGCAGGGGGCTGTTGTGGTCGCTTCTGTCTGGCATTAACCTTGATAAGGGTTATGAATTCAGTCCTTCATCCACCGAGTTGTACAGGGTGAATACCTTGTCGAGACGCGCCAGTTCAAGGACACGTCGGGTAGGCTCGCTGACTGCGGCCAGGCCAAACTGGCTGCCGTTTTTCTTTGCTGCCTGTAGTGCTTCAACGAGCGAGGCAACGCCGGAACTGTCAATATAGGTGACCTCTGAAAGGTCAACGATTACCTTGCTGGTGGATTCGAAGCATTTAAGCAGGATTTCCCTTGCGACCGGTGAGCTTTCCAGGTCAACCTCGCCCGTGAAGGCAACAACGGAGGCACCTTGCCTTTCCGAAATTTCATGTTTCATTTCAATTGGTTCTCCCGATAAATTTAACCATGCGTAACAGATTCCCCTTGCCGGAGTGTACCGGGAGGTACTCGACCTCGTCCATAATGTCGTGGATAAGGCAGATGCCCAAACCGCCGGGCCCCAGCTCTTCTGGCCATTTCGGTTTCATTTTCTTCGGGTCGACCGGGGGCGCTGAATCCTGCAAATCAAACTGGATTATGCCGTCTTTACAGACTATTTCCAATGTCGCCTCGCCATCTTCGGTACCTTTATAGGCATGTCGGACCACATTCTGGCAGGCTTCTCCAACGGCAATAACAATATCCGTGGCCAGTGACCGGGTGCAGCCGCAGTCTTCGCAGGCCTTGCTGACTATTTCACGTACTGCCTGTAATTCATCTGCGCGTGCAGGAAATGTGTGCCGGACGATCATGGTGGCCTGATTATGCCGTATATCTTCTTTTAAACAAGGGTTCGTGGCGTCAATGGCAATCAGGGTAATATCGTCGTGACGCTTGCCCTCAGTATTGCCCAGGACAGAGATGATGGCTGCAATGCGCTCAGCAACCGGGACATCGATGCGTTCCCGGATGATTTTTTTGAATCCATCAATTCCCAGCCGACTGCCATCTTTCAGATCACCCTCGGTGACGCCATCCGTAAATATATACAGGGTGCCACCATCCAGGTTGAATATTTCTTTCCGGATGCCGCCATTTCCGGCAACCAGCGGCAGGATCCCCAATGGGGGGGCGCTGGCAGAGATGGGTGTAAATGATCCGTCCTGTGCGTGCAGCAAGGGAGGTTCATGTCCGGCATTGGCCAATTGCACTTCACCTGTTGCCGGATCAAGCAGGCCGCAGGCCATGGTGACAAACATGCCGTGGATGGCCGTTTCACACAGTTCTCTGTTTATGGTTGCCAGCAATACATTAGGTTCGTGCAAGGTCTTGCCAAGACAGCGAAACAGGCTGGATGTCTTGGACATCAGCAAGGCAGCGTCCATGCCTTTCCCTGAAACATCACCAAGACTGAAGTAAATACGTCCGTCATTCAGGTCAAAAAAGTCGTAAAAGTCACCGGACATTTCATGGGCAGGCAGGTAAATGCCGCAGACAGGGAAGGGTGCGGGCCGGCGAGCAGGCAGCAGGCTGCGCTGCATTTCTGTGGCAAGTTCCAGTTCCCGACTGAACCGCTCCTGTTCGACCAGATCCTCGGCCATATGTGCATTGTGGATGGCCAGCGCAGCTGCCGAGGCCAGTGTTTGCAGCATCAGCAGGTCTGTATCGGAAAACAGGCCGCTGGTATCGAGCTTGTTGACCAGTTCAATGGCACCGATTTTTCGCGTATGCACTGTCATGGGGGTGCACAGGATAGAACGGGTTTGAAAACCGGTGAAATCATCGACAGAATGATCAAAGTTCGGATCCTGTTGTACATCCCTGACAATGCGACTGCTGTTTTCGGAGACGCACTGACCGACGATACCTTCACCGGCCTGCAGGGATATTCCACGTATGTCTACCGGGCCGGCGCTGGCCTTGCAAACCAGCGAGCCGTCCTCGTCGTTCAGCAAAAACAGGGCGCCGCCCTCTGCCTTGACGAACTGCACAATCAGATCGAGTGCTTTCTGGATGGTTACTTCGATGTTGAGCGTGACGGCCAGATGGCTGCTCATTTTTGACAGTAATTCAAGGTGGCCGGAAACGTTGGCCGATTTTCGGCGATCGATGCGTTTGGGATCCCGGCGGTCCATGTCTGGAGGAGTGTTGCTCATCTACGTCCAGTGTCCTGTTGGCTTCATGCCCTTGCCGGGGATGGCATCAATAATGGACGCCGTCATGTGGACATTGTCTGTACTGGTCTGAGTCTGTTGTTAAATGGTCGGGCAGAGAGGATTTGAACCTCCGACCCCTTCGTCCCGAACGAAGTGCGCTACCAGGCTGCGCTACTGCCCGTTTAACAGTTGCGACTAACAGAAAATTCTGCGAGGCCGTACAACGCGTCCTTGTAGACTGATTCCGGTAGTGGATTCAGTGCCTCGATGGCGAGATCCGCTTCCCGCTGTGCGGCCTGTGCAGTGTACGGGATGCCCCCGGTTGATTCAATAATCGCACACACTACCTGCATGTTATCATGTCCACCGTTTTCGATTGCCTTGCGTATCAGTTTTGCCTGGCTTGGCGTGCCCTTGTGAATGGCGTGGATGAGAGGCAGGGTTGGCTTGCCTTCGGCAAGGTCATCTCCAACATTCTTGCCGGTGTCTTCGGGGGAAGCACTGTAGTCAAGCACGTCATCAATTAACTGGAATGCAATACCCAGATGCAGGCCGTAATTGGCTAAAGCAATTTCGATCTGTTCAGGTTGCCTGCTGAGAACGGCGCCAATCTGGGCGGCCGCTTCAAACAGGCGTGCGGTCTTGCGGCTGACGACATCCATGTAACGGTCTTCGGTCGTCTCGGCATCGTGGCAGTTAAGCAACTGCAGTACTTCACCTTCTGCAATGGTATTCGTGGTGTGGGACATGATCTCCATGATGCGCATGTCATTGGCTGCGACCATCATCTCGAATGAGCGTGAATACAGAAAATCACCGACCAGTATGCTGGCTTCATTTCCCCACAGGGCATTGGCGGTCATATTGCCGCGTCGCAACTGGGAGGCATCCACGACGTCAGCATGGAGCAGGGTCGCGGTATGGATAAATTCGATCACGGCAGCCAGGGTGATGTGCTGAGTACCCTTGCAGGAACAGGCATTAGCCGCCAGCAATACCAGCATCGGGCGTAGCCGTTTGCCGCCACTACTAATAATATAGTTTGACAGCTGGTTAATGAGGGCGACATCACTGTGCAGTGAGCTGTGTATCAGCGCATTGACTGCTTCCATATCATCCGAGAGCAATTGCCGGACCGAATCAATATATGGCGCATCAGTATAGGTTTTAACGAGTTTTAGCATATTTACGTGATTCTTCAAGCAGCTTACCGCAGCCCGGGATAGTCCTGGCTGACACTCTGGCAAGTTTAACGGGGTTATCTACCTTGTGCCAGAAGGGATTTGATTGACCTGACCGGATGCAAACATTATTATAGGCGGCCTTTTTCGACAATGAAGTTTGATGTATTTGGAGTTTTTGACATGTATGCGGTTATAAAGACGGGCGGAAAGCAGTATCGTGTCACCCAGGGAGACACCTTGCGGGTTGAGACACTGGATGCCAGTGAAGGCGATGCAGTCGAATTCGACCAGATTCTGATGGTTGGTGATGGGGAAGACGTCAAGATTGGTGCGCCATTGGTTGATGGTGGCAAGGTGACTGCCACGGTCAAGGGACATGGCCGCGCCAAAAAGGTCGAGATCATCAAGTTCCGCCGGCGCAAGCATCACATGAAACGGATGGGACATCGCCAGAACTATACTGAAGTTGAAATTACCGGGATTTCAGGCTAACCGCTTGATTTAGAGGGTTATTAGATGGCACATAAGAAAGCAGGCGGCAGTACGCGTAATGGTCGCGATTCCGAATCAAAACGACTGGGTGTTAAGCGCTACGGTGGTGAAACCGTACTGGCTGGTAACATTCTGGTACGTCAACGCGGTACACATTTCCATCCTGGCAAGAATGTCGGTTGTGGCAGGGACCATACCCTGTTTGCCAAGAGCAACGGTGTTGTGCAGTTTGTGCAGCGGGGCGCGAAGAAACGCAAGTTTGTCGAAATTGTTGCCGGCTGATTCTAACGCCAGCCGGTTTCATCAAGCCCCGCCTTCGAGCGGGGTTTTTTGTTTTTGACGGCAATACAGTGGCACCATGAAATTTATCGATGAAGCGACCATTGAGGTCCGTGCCGGTGACGGTGGCAACGGTGCTGTCAGTTTCCGGCGCGAGAAATATATTCCCTTTGGAGGGCCGGATGGCGGTGATGGTGGCGATGGGGGCAGTGTCTACCTGGAAGCAGACAGTTCCATCAATACCCTGATTGACTTTCGTCATGCGCGCAAATTTATTGCCGGGCGGGGTGAAAACGGCAAGGGCAAAAACTGTACCGGCAAGTCCGGTGAAGACCTGATCGTCAAGGTGCCGGTAGGCACACTGGTGCACGAAGAGGATACTGATGAATTAATCGGTGACCTGGTCCGGGATGGCCAGCGCCTGCTAGTGGCAAGATGTGGTTTTCATGGCCTTGGTAATGCCCGCTTCAAGAGTTCGACCAACCGGGCGCCTCGTCAGTCCAAGCCCGGCACACCCGGAGAGAAACGTCATTTACGGCTGGAGATGAAATTGCTGGCGGATGTCGGGCTGCTGGGTATGCCCAATGCCGGCAAGTCCACACTCATCACTGCCGTATCATCTGCATGCCCGAAAGTGGCGGATTACCCGTTTACCACACTCTATCCAAACCTTGGTGTTGTGCGTGCCTCTGCGCACCGCAGTTTTGTGATGGCCGATGTACCGGGCTTGATTGCAGGAGCGGCTCAGGGGGCGGGCCTGGGTATCCAGTTCCTGAAACATCTTTCCCGTACCCATCTGCTGTTGCATCTGGTTGATATGGGGCCGCTTGGTGATCCGGTGGCGGATGTGGCCACGATCATTGACGAACTGGCCGCATTTGATACTGAACTCGTTGCACGGGAGCGCTGGCTGGTGTTGAACAAGACAGACTTGCTTCCCGAAGAGGAGCGTGCACAACGTTGCAGGGAAGTGGTTGATGCACTGGCCTGGAATGGCCGGGTATTTGAAATATCCGCCCTGGGGCACAAGGGGACCGATACACTGGTGCATGCAGCGATGGATTTCATCACGCAGTGGAAGGAGATGGCAGATAGCACAGAAGACGGGTAGTCTCTGCCTTGATGCGTAACTACTTCGAGACGTACAGGGCTATGTACCGACAGATCAATCGAAATGTCCGATAAGATTAAAACAAGCGAGTGTAAGCGTTGGGTCGTCAAGATCGGCAGTTCGTTGTTGACGGATGATGGACAGGGTCTGGCCGTTATGGCAATTGACGACTGGGTCGAACAAATAGCCGCCCTGCAGCAGTCCGGTCGTGAAATTCTTCTGGTGTCATCCGGCGCGGTCGCTGAAGGTATGACGCGACTGGGCTGGAGGCAGCGTCCTCACTCCCTGCATGAGTTGCAGGCTGCAGCAGCCGTCGGTCAGATGGGGCTGGTGCAGGCGTATGAATCCCGCTTCCAGAAATACGGTTTGCATACCGCACAGGTACTGTTAACACATGAAGACCTGGCCGATCGGCGGCGCTACCTGAATGCACGCAGCACCCTGCGGACCTTGCTAGGTCTGGGTGTGATACCGATCGTCAATGAAAACGACACCGTGACCACAGAAGAAATTCGTTTTGGGGACAATGACACACTGGCGGCCCTGGTCGCCAACCTGACAGGCGCTGACCTGCTGGTGTTGCTGACGGACCAGCAGGGTTTGCTGGAGAGTGATCCACGGAGCAATCCTGCTGCCAGGCTGATACCAGAGGCACAGGCCGGTGATGTGTGTCTGGAAACCATGGCTGCTGGTAGCGGTGGGTCGCTGGGGCGAGGTGGTATGTTGACCAAGGTGCGGGCGGCGGCCCGTGCGGCCCGTTCCGGCACGCTGACCCTGATTGCCTCCGGCCATGAAAAAAATATTCTGCAACGGGTTGCAGCCGGAGAAGTGCTGGGTACCCGCCTGTATCCGGTCTGTGAACCCTTTGCTGCGCGCAAGCAATGGCTTGCTGGCCAGTTGCAGGTGCG
The DNA here is from genome assembly GCA_033791305.1 of Gammaproteobacteria bacterium. Classification (GTDB taxonomy): domain Bacteria; phylum Pseudomonadota; class Gammaproteobacteria; order UBA9214; family UBA9214; genus UBA9214. Next base: position 18,067 of record JASJGW010000124.1, read on the forward strand.
GGGGCACCTGCAACTGGATGCAGGTGCCGTGAATGTGTTGCGCAGTGCGGGCAGCAGCCTGCTACCGGTCGGTGTTACCCGGGTTGAAGGTAACTTTAAACGCGGTGATCTGGTGGTGTGTCTTGGACCGGCGGGTGAAGAGGTGGCCCGCGGCCTGGTGAATTACAGTGTATCGGAATCAGAAAAGATTATTGGTCAGCCGAGCAGCCGGATTGAGGCATTGCTGGGGTATGTCGACGAGGTGGAACTGGTGCATCGGGACAACCTGGTGCTGACGATCTGATGCGGATGTTTCCGGGTGTACGTTGCCGGAGGCGGCATAAAAAAGGCCGGTCAGTGACCGGCCTTTTTACAGATGTCAGGTAGTTGCCTGGTGCGGCCTAGATGCTGCGAATATGCTGATTAAGACGGCTCTTGTGACGCGCGGCCTTGTTCGCATGGATAAGCCCTTTTCCTGCCACGCTGTCAATGACCGGTACGGCTGCATCGTATGCCTGCTTGGCCATGTCACGATCACCGGCTGCAATCGCTGCGATCACTTTTTTTATGGCTGTACGCATGTTGGATCGCTGACTGGCGTTCCGTTGACGGTGATTTTCTGCCTGCCGTGCGCGCTTTAATGCTTGTGCTGAATTGGCCAAAAGAACTGCTCCTGCATCTCATTATTCGAAAGACCGCGTACTATGCGGATCTCCGGGGGATTTGTCAATATCGGGCGCTGTCAGGCTGGTGCGGCGCGCGCCGGAGGGCAGAATTATTTCGGAACCAGAACCGTGCACACGCCATACCCTGCTGGTAAGCTGCTGTTTTAATTGATACCTTTTCTGACCCCATGCAACCAGTCTCTCACCCCTGCCAGGAATAATGCCGGTAAATGAGTAGTAAGCTACTGAAAAACACAGCAATAGTTGGGGGTATGACACTGGTGTCCCGGGTGCTTGGACTGGTGCGGGATATCGTGCTGGCGCGCTGGTTTGGGGTCGATGCCAGCATGGATGCTTTCTTTGTCGCCTTTAAAATTCCGAATTTTATGCGGCGGTTGTTCGCTGAGGGTGCCTTTTCACAGGCGTTTGTACCGATCATTTCGGAGTACAAGGAACAACAGGACAGTGCCACAGTGCAACAACTGGTCAACAGGGTTGCCGGCACTCTGCTGGGCGTGTTGTCCCTGATTACGGTGATCGGGGTACTGGCAAGTCCGGTGCTGGTTGCTATTTTTGCGCCGGGGTTCCTCTACCGGGACCCCGCACAGTTTGATCTGGCAGCATTGATGCTGCGCATGACTTTTCCCTACCTGCTACTGATCTCCCTGGTTGCGTTTGCAGCCGGGATACTGAATACCTACGGACGCTTTGCTGCGGCTTCTTTTGCCCCGGTATGGCTGAATGTGGTGCTGATTGGTGCTGCCATCCTGGTTTCACCGCGGCTGGCCCAGCCGGAACTGGCACTGGCCGGTGGTGTGTTGGTGGCGGGTGTTGTGCAGGTATTGTTTTTGTTGCCGTCACTGCAGCGTGCAGGTCTGTTTCCCCGGCCGCAATGGGGTATGCAGGACACGGGTGTACGTCGCATCATGAAGCTCATGTTGCCGGGTATTATTGGCTCTTCCGTGGCCCAGATTAATCTGTTGTTCGATACCCTGATCGCCTCGTTTTTGGTGGTCGGCAGTGTCAGCTGGTTGTACTATTCCGATCGTCTGGTCGAATTTCCGCTGGGTATCTTTGCCATTGCGCTTGCGACAGTTATTCTGCCGAGTCTGTCACGCAGTCATGCCACAGACTCTGCTATAGAATTTTCACGCACGGTTGACTGGGGGTTACGGCTGGTATTGCTGATCGCGGTGCCATCGGCCATTGGCCTGTTGCTACTGGCACGGCCGATGCTGGCAACGCTGTTCAATTACGGTGATTTCAACGCTGCCGATGTGGACATGGCCGGTTTGAGTTTGATGGCCTATACCATCGGTTTGCCTGCATTCATGCTCATCAAGGTGCTGGCGCCGGCATATTATTCCCGCAAGGACACCCGCACCCCGGTGCGTATTGCCATCGTTGCGCTGGTGACCAACATGGTGCTGAATCTCGTGTTTGTGGTGCCGCTGGTCATGCTGAAGATTCCTGGTCCGCATGCAGGTCTGGCCATGGCGACTTCAATCGCGGCCTGGGTGAACGCAGGCCTGTTGTATCGTGGGCTGAAAAAACAGCAGGTCTACCGCCCGGAAGCAGGCTGGCGGCAATTTCTCCTGCAAATCGGGCTGGCCGGTGCCGTGCTGGGTGCCGTGCTGTTCTGGGGTGTGCCGGTCATGCAAGTATGGCTGGACTGGTCTGTCTGGTCACGGGTGTCCGGACTGTTTATCTGGATCTTGGCCGGGGCAGGTGCTTATTTTATTGCCCTGTCCCTCGTTGGTTTGCGACTCGGGAGCCTCTGGCAGCACCCGCATGATGGGGGCTAGATGCCTTATACTCCCCGTTTTACTACTGAGGTCAGTCTCCACTGATGGAACTGGTTCGCGGTTTATATAATCTGCGCCCTGAACATCGGGGTTGTGTAGCAACGATTGGCAGCTTTGATGGGGTACATCTGGGGCATCAGGCCGTGCTGGCGCAATTGGCGGAGCAGGGCAGGAGCCGGCAGTTACCGGTTACATTGATTACTTTTGAACCGCAGCCGCGCGAATATTTTATGCCGGACGTGGCACCACCCCGGCTGACACGTTTCCGGGAAAAGCTGGAAGTGCTACAGCACTGCGGCATCGACCGTGTTGTCTGTCTGCGCTTTAATGACCAGCTGGCGAACCTGGCGCCGGAAGCATTTATCCAGCACATTTTGCTGGATGGTCTGGATGTAAAGTACCTGGTCGTCGGGGATGATTTTCGTTATGGCAAGGCACGTAGCGGGAATTATGAGATGCTCGAGCAGGCCGGCCACCGGCACGGATTCTCCGTGGTCAACACGCATACCTTCAATGTGGAGAGTGCACGTGTCAGCAGCACCCGTATTCGGGAGGCATTGCAGCAGGGTGATTTGTTCGGGGCGGAGTTACTGCTGGGGCGGCTCTTCTGGATGAGCGGGCGCGTTGCGCATGGCGACAAGCGGGGCCGGACGATCGGTTTCCCGACCGCCAATATTTTTTTGCACCGCACCGCAGTCCCGGTGGACGGTGTATTTGCCGTGAAAATGCACGGTATTGACAACCAGCCGTTGCCTGGCGTGGCGAACGTTGGTACCCGGCCGACCGTTGGCGGTACGCGTTCCCTGCTGGAGGTGCACCTGTTTGATTTTGACCGGGAGATCTACGGGCGCCATGTACGGGTAAGTTTCCTGAAAAAACTTCGCCCGGAGCGCCGGTTTGATTCCTTTGAGAAGCTGAAACAGCAAATCTTGCAGGATGCCGGACAGGCAAGGGATTTCTTCAGGCAGACACAGGCCGCGTCCCGGGGGGGCAGGCAGGGGAAAGGGCGCTGACTGACGGGTTTACCCATCCTGCGGTCGCCATGTCCGCTATAATCACAATCCTGATCGTGGCACGGGTAAAGCGAAGCGTACCCGCCAGGGAAATGATTAGAATTCACGGCAGTATTAGGTTATAAACTGCGCCTTCTGCGTTCTGGCGGTAATGGAAACATGGCTGACTATAAAGACACACTGAATCTTCCCAGCACAGACTTCCCGATGAGGGGTAATTTACCGAATCGTGAACCTGAAATGCTCAAGCGCTGGGAGGATATGGATATCTACGGGCAATTGCGGCGTTCGGGTGAAGGGCGTCCGCGTTTTGTGCTGCACGATGGTCCTCCCTATGCCAATGGCGATATTCACATAGGCCATGCCGTCAACAAGGTATTGAAGGACATTATCGTCAAGAGCAAGACCCTGAGTGGCTATGATGCGCCGTATGTGCCGGGCTGGGACTGTCATGGCCTGCCGATAGAGCTCAACGTTGAAAAGAAAGTTGGCAAGGCCGGGGTCAAGGTTGATGCGCCTGCATTCAGAAAGGCATGCCGCGACTATGCCGGCAAGCAGGTTGACGGGCAGCGCAAGGATTTCATCCGTCTTGGGGTGTTTGGTGACTGGCAGAATTCCTACCTCACCATGAACTATCAATACGAGGCAGACATCATTCGTGCGCTGGGCCGTATTGTCGAGAACAGGCACCTGCACAAGGGGTTCAAGCCGGTACACTGGTGTACGGACTGCGGCTCGGCCCTGGCTGAAGCGGAAGTCGAATACGCGGACAAGAAATCACCGGCAATTGATGTGCGCTTCCCGGTGCTGAATGAAGATGGCCTGCTGTCCTGTTGTCACCATGTTGAAGGGCACGCAGGCGCAGGGCCGCTGTCGGTCGTTATCTGGACGACCACACCTTGGACCTTGCCGGCCAATCGTGCTGTCTCGTTGAATCCGGTATTCGAGTATGCCGTGGTGCAATGTAATACCGACACGGGTGTCGAACGGCTGTTAGTGGCCGAGTCGTTGCTCAAGGATGTCATGCTGCGTTTTGGTGTCGAGAAATACCAGGTGATTGCCTACTGCAAGGGCAGTGATCTGGAGGGGCAACTGCTGGGGCATCCGTTCTATGAGCGGGAAGTGCCGATTATTCTGGGCGATCATGTGACGGCAGAGGCCGGTACCGGTGCCGTGCATACGGCCCCCGGTCATGGTCAGGATGACTATGTTGTTGGCAGCCGTTACAAACTGCCGGTCGATAATCCGGTTGACAGTCGTGGCTGCTTTCTGCCGGATACCGAACTGTTTGCGGGTGAGCACGTGTTAAAGGCCAATGATCATGTCATTGAAGTCCTGAAAGGCAAGGGCGCGCTGGTGCATGAAGAAATGCTCTACCACAGCTATCCACATTGCTGGCGCCACAAGACGCCGATCATCTTTCGTGCGACACCGCAATGGTTTATCAGCATGGATCAGCAGGGGCTGCGTACGGCTGCCCTGGATGCAGTCAAGGACGTGCAGTGGCTGCCTGGCTGGGGCGAGGCCCGCATCAAGGGGATGGTGGAGAGTCGACCGGACTGGTGTATCTCGCGGCAGCGCACCTGGGGTGTGCCGATTCCCCTGTTCACAGACAAGCAAACCGGCGAATTGCACCGGGACACGGCACGGTTGATAGAAGAAGTTGCCGGGCGGGTGGAACAGCAGGGTATTGATGCCTGGTTTGAGCTGGACCCGCAGGAATTGCTCGGTGATGGGGCGGATGACTATGACAAGGCCGGGGATACGCTGGATGTGTGGTTTGATTCCGGTGTGTCACATGCGACTGTGCTGGAACAGCGTGCGCAACTGGGTGTGCCTGCCGATCTGTATCTTGAGGGTTCCGATCAGCATCGTGGCTGGTTCCAGTCATCGTTGTTAACCTCGATTGCCATGCGCGGTTCGGCCCCCTACAAAACAGTGCTGACGCATGGTTTTACGGTCGATGCGAAGGGGCAGAAGATGTCCAAGTCATGTGGCAACGTGGTTGCGCCGCAGAAGGTTGTTAATTCACTGGGTGCGGATATTTTACGTCTGTGGGTGGCCGCGACAGATTACCGTGGCGAAATGAGCGTGTCGGACGAGATCCTGAAACGTACAGCGGAGGCCTATCGCCGTTTGCGTAACACGGCGCGTTTTCTGCTTGCCAACCTGTCAGGATTCGACCCTGAAAACGACCTGCTTGATCCCGAGCAGATGCTGTGTCTGGACCGCTGGACGCTGGAACGTGCCCGCATGTTGCAGGAACAGATTCAGCAGGCCTATGAGAGTTACGAGTTCCACCGGATATACCAGCTGGTACACAACTTCTGTGCGGTGGATATGGGCAGTTTTTACCTGGATATCATCAAGGATCGTCAGTACACCACGCAGGAGAGCAGTATTCTCAGACGTTCGGCACAAACCGCGATGTATCATGTTGTTGAGTCGCTGGCGCGCTGGCTGGCACCCATTCTGAGTTTTACTGCGGAAGAAATCTGGCAGCGTCTGCCTGGAAAACGGGAAGATTCCGTGTTCCTGTCGACCTGGTATGAATTGCCGTCAGCGTTTTATCCGGAGGGTGAAATTCTGCAACGCATGGGGACTGGTTTCTGGGGGCAGATTATTGCGGTGCGTGAAGCCATCAGCAAGGAGCTGGAGAACCTGCGTGTTGCCGGCAAGATCGGTTCATCACTGGCAGCGGAAGTGGACCTGTATGCAGATACCGAAACACAGGCCATGTTAAAGACGGTCAATGACGAATTGCGTTTTATATTGATAACATCTTATGCGCGTGTACACGCCGCAGAAGAATGCCCGGATGATGCCGTGGCTGCGGATATTCCCGGGCTGGTATTCAGTATCAGGGTAACTGCTTCTGCCCATGACAAGTGCGTCCGCTGCTGGCATCATCGTGAAGATGTTGGTGCCAGCACAGAGCATCCGGAACTATGCGGACGTTGCATCGAGAATGTAGCGGGTGCCGGCGAACAGCGCCGTTTTGCCTGAGCATCCGGCACGGAGAGCTGCGCCTTGAAGTGGTTATGGGTTTCCGTTGTCGTGTTGCTGGTAGACCAGTGCACCAAGTTACTGGCTGATGCCATGCTCACCCTGTACCAGCCAGTCGAGCTTATACCGTATTTTGCCCTTCGCAAGGCCTATAACAGCGGCGCAGCATTCAGTTTTCTGGCGGACGAGTCTGGCTGGCAGCGCTGGTTTTTTATTGCGTTGGCCGTGATCGTAATCGGTGTGCTGGTTGTCTGGCTGCGGCGTTTATCGGCAGAGGAAGTGCGTACCCGGCTGGCACTGGTGTTAATTCTTGGTGGCGCGGCCGGTAACGTGGTTGACCGGCTGGTGTACGGTTACGTGATCGATTTTATTGATGTCTATTATAAAAGTTGGCACTGGCCGGCATTTAATATCGCAGATGCTGCGATTTCGGTGGGCGCATTCCTGCTGTTGCTGGATGCCTTTCAGGGTGGCAAGGAAAAATCCCCGGCCGGCTAGCCGTCGCAATACGCTCCCTGCTTTTGCAGGGGAGCATAAAGAATCTAGAGAATCCCTTACGTGAAATATCCGATCAGTCCTGAAAGTACCGTAACGCTGCACCTTTCCCTGATGCTGAAGGACGGTACGGTTGCCGAGAGTACCCTTGATGACGAGCCGCTGACATTTACCATGGGCGACGGCTCATTCGCCGAGGGCCTGGAGCTTGGTCTCTATGGTCTGCGTCCCGGCGATACCCAGCGGCTGGAACTCTACCCGGAGCAGGCCTTTGGTTTGCACGATCCGGGGAAAGTGCATCCACTGCCACGTACAGATTTTGATGCAGAAATGGCGCTGGAACCGGGTCTTATCATTGGTTTTAATACTCCCGGGGGCGAGGAGTTATCCGGAACAATCATTACGTTTGACGATGTCACGGTTGAGGTGGATTTCAATCACCCGCTGGCAGGGCGGGTAGTTATTTTTGATGTAGAGATCATTGATGTGGTTCTGGCAGATTCGGATAGCTGATTTTGTTTGTCGGGTCAGCGTATTAAATTTCCAATAGCATATAATTAACCACATCATGTCTGCTCCTGTAAAAGTCATGCTTGCCAATCCGCGTGGTTTCTGTGCGGGTGTTGATCGTGCAATCGAAATTGTTGAGCGTGCGCTGGAGTTGTTTGGTGCGCCAATCTATGTGCGTCATGAAGTGGTGCATAACCGCCATGTCGTTGCTGGCTTGCGCGCCCGTGGCACGGTGTTTGTTGATGAGCTGGACGAGGTGCCCGATGGCGGTACGGTTATTTTCAGTGCGCATGGTGTGTCACTTGCCGTGCATGCCGAAGGTAAACGGCGAGGGCTGCGCGTGTTCGATGCAACCTGTCCCCTGGTCACCAAGGTACACCTGGAGGTTAGCCGTTATGCCGATGCGGGACGGGAATGTATTTTGATTGGTCACAAGGGACACCCCGAAGTCGAGGGTACCATGGGTCAGTACGATACATCGAAAGGCGGTGCGATGTACCTGGTTGAAAGACCGGAGGATGTCGTCGGGTTGCAGGTCAGGAATCCGGATGAGCTGGCCTTTGTTACCCAGACTACCCTGTCCGTTGATGACACGTTGCGGGTGATAGATGCCTTGAGGACACGGTTCCCGTCAATACAGGGACCACGCAAGGATGATATCTGTTATGCCACACAGAACCGGCAGGATGCTGTCAAGCAGCTGACGGAGCAGTGTGATGTGATCCTTGTGGTCGGTTCCCCGAACAGTTCAAACTCGAACCGCTTGCATGAACTGGCGGAGAACAGGGGAGTGGCTGCATACCTGATCGATGAGGCGAGCCAGATCCGGGATGAATGGCTTGCAGGCAGACAGGCAATCGGTGTAACTGCCGGGGCTTCTGCTCCGGAGCAGATTGTTACCGGCGTGATTGAATCATTGCGTCAGCGTGGTGCTGTGACAGTAGAGGAATCGCGGGGAAAAACAGAGGCGGTGATGTTCTCCCTGCCGGGGGAATTGAGGAAATCCGGGCTGAGCTAGTACAGTTTTAAGTTGATGATGAGAAAAAATGTTGCCACAGAATCCACGGAAAACCCGGAAGAATAAATGCCTTGAGAGACATATTTTCGTGTCCTTTTGCGGGTTTCGTTGTTATTTTTCCTGCTGCCGCGCAGTTTCAAAAATCACCAGTCTGTTTGGAATTATTTCCAGCAGTGGCTGTTTAGCGCGTTGTCAGTTACGGATTTTTGTCCCAGCGATGTCAGTGTGAAGGTCGCGCATTTGTCGGTGTCCTGCCTGCCAAGACTGGTGGGGGCGGCGCTGACTGTAAATGAGACATTATTGGCGTTAACAATCGACAGTGTGTAGAAACCGCCATCGGTAGTGGCACCATACACCTCGGATATGCTGGTTGGGTAGGTGCCCTGGTCTGAATAGGACCTTTCCATTCTGTTGGCCAGTTCCAGCAGTTGCCCCATGCCTTCTGCCCTGCGCGATTTCTTTACATGTTCCATGTATGACGGATAGCCGACCGTTACGATAATTGCAAGGATCGTAATGACTATCATGAGTTCAATTAATGTAAAGCCGCGGGTCTTTTTTATCATCCTGTTTCTCTTGTGCCATGCGTGGCACTGTTTACGACTATTGTCTGAGGTCAATCCAGTTGCGTTGACCCAGTACCGCGTTCGGACCAAGTGACTCCAGGTCAATCGTTTCGATAGTAATCACATCGGCCGGTACTGCATCGGCAGTGAATAGGTTGGTGTTGCCACCGTCAGACTGGTTTTTGTCGATGTCAAGCAGATACTGCTCGGGGATGACACTGCCGGGTACATAATCTCGATACTGCGCGTACTTCCGCAAAATGTCTCCCAGCGCTTCATCCGCATACAGGGCGTCCAAAGCCAGTAATGCCTGGTTGAGTGCGGCCTCGGATGTGGCAGAGTTGATGATGTTTTGCAGCGCGACAAATTCAGCCAGTATCCGGGTGCCTTCCAGGGCGTCTGCCCAGACCTTGTACTGGCCAAGGTTGAGGCCACGCTGTTCCCGGGTCAGGGCACTGCTGTAATTCGCATCGCCGTAACAGGGAGTCAAGGCGTTCTCTGCACGCTGGATATTATCGGCCAGATCACTGTAGTGCCAGAAGATGGCGGCTTCAAAGAGCAAGCCGCTCTCATAGGCGTCGCTGTCTTTCTCGAAGAGGGTGGTTGTCTTATTGCCCTTGCCCAATACTATGGGGTTGAAGGCCCTGGCAAAGGTGCCGCCCTTGCGGATGCTGCCCTTGTGGGGCAGGTTATCCGGGGGCTGTAGCGTCATATTTGCCGGGTCGAGCAACTGTACGGTCAGCGCCCCGTTGCGCCAGCGATAGCCGGTATAGCCGTTTTCCTTGTACTCCGTGATATGCAAGCTGAGTGCCGGGTCCTTGATGTAGCGATCCGGTACCGGCAGGCTGAGTTGTTGTGCGCAGGATAAATTGGTATATGGGTTGTCAGTCTCGATTAACGTCCGGGTATCAAGTACCGCAGAATCCGCTGCAGCCAGGACCTTGGGATCGGAATAGCAGACCTTTACCCTGGGGTCGTGCAGTCCGAGCACACACTGCGAGCGGGTACCATGTACGCCCTTTCTCAGGATGGCATCCTCGTCGAACAGGATCCGCAGTGTTGGATTCTTGCTGTTCTCCGGGCACACCCACTGCAACGGGTCACCATTAAGGTCAGTGTTATTGGCGATGCTGGCCAGGGTAAAGATGACCGGCTCTCCATACTTGGGATCTCGAATGTTCTCCGCTGGTACGCCGAGTTCCAGTTGGGCCGCAATGTGATCCTGGTACTGAATGAATTCATTCATCTTTGGGGTAGCATTATTCAGGCCGCCTTCCCAGATCTTGCAGCCAATTTGCAGGCTGCCACGCTCGGAGAGATCGGCATTGGCCAGCACGACCATGAAGGGTTTGTCGTCAGCGAGCAATTCACCGTTTGCACCATCGAGTTTATAGGTTTCAGACTCGGGAACGATGATCGTTTTCTCGCATTTATCGATGGTGCCGTCTATCTCATCAATGATAGCCCGGTAGAATGGACCGAAGCGCCCGCCATCTTCCGGACAGACATTTTCCCCGTTAACTACATCAGGTGTTTCCAGTATAGGCGTGGGCGTTGATGGCGTGAGGGTGTCATAGGCCCGGTTGAGTTCTGCCTCTACGGCCTCGATGCACCTGTCGTTTACCAGAATCCGCTTGTTGTTATTTGTGTCACTGCAGGCATTACTCACAATATCGGTGCTGGCAGAGGTGGGTGCCAGGCTGGCAAGCCCGCGGCGTGGTTCCAGTTCAAACAGGTCGACATAGGAAATACCGTTGATGCTGTCGTATTCATGCACGAGACCGTCAACGGTTCGACTGAGTCCGTCATTATCTGCATTTTGGTAACCTGCGCTGTGCTTGAAGATCAGGTTGGGTGCCGTCATGCTGCCATTGGGGTTGTCTGTGACTACGTCAAGGTGGCCAAAGAGCAGGGGACCATAGTTGGTAATCGGTGGTAACGGCAGGATGAGGCCATTGACGAACATCTTGTCAATACCATCCCGCAGGCGTACAAACGCCGGTTGTGAAATGTTGCCCTCACCAAGACTCAGACCGACCGGCGGAACACCACTGGCTGTGTCCAGTGCATCAAGTTGGGTATCGCCATTCAGGTTGAATACCACCTTATTGGCGCTGGCACCGGTCAGGTAATCCAGTGACATCATCCAGCTGTTGCCGGCCAGGGTTCGCTGGCCACACTGGTGTCCAGTCGGGTTGGTGGTGACAAACTGTACCCGGTTGGCACGGATAAAGGGGGCGCCGACCAGGCGTTCACCACAAATGGGAAACTCCAGCCGCCAGCCACTGAGCAGGGATGCCTCACAAGAAGTGTCACCGGTATTACAGTAATAATTGACCGGCTTGTTGACCGGGGTGGTCCGCACGGTCTTTGTTTCATTATTATTGGCGAAGTAGGCAGTAATCGGAGAGCCGACTGGGTTCAGCGCCTGTGTCTGTAAATCGGCATCCTCTAAAGGATCAAAGCTCGTCTCAGTGCCGTCAATCCATGATTGCTTGATGTGGATACCATAGATGGCCTGGTTAAAAAGAGAGTTTCCGCCGGTATCTACTGCATCATTCAGGGCATCAACCTGGCTAAAGATACTGCCGGTACCGAAGTAGATGATATAGCCGCCGATTGATGAATGCGGGTGCTTGACGACTGCTGGTGTGTTGGTGATCGGCAGATTGGGGTTACCATCGAACACCTTGCGGGCTGTCGAGCTGGCAGGGTCGGCCTTGTCCAGCCTGAACATCCACAGGTCGCCATTGATGTCGCCTGCGAAGGCCGTTTCGACGGTCAGGTCAGTTTTATCAGTATCGACCAGTACCGGTGCGGACAGGCCACCATTGGCCAATGTGTCGATTGAATGGATAATATTCGGATCTGCCAGACTGACCATTAACAGGGCAGCTGGATGACTGGTATCCGTGTTGCATTCAGAATTATTGATACCGGTACACGCCTCCTTGTAGCCGCTGCCGGTGAAAACGTACCAGTCCGGCGCCGCAGCAGTGCCCAGCGCGGCAATTCGAGGTGCGCCATAGATGTGCCCGAAATGTCCACCTGTCTTTTCAAACAGGACCTTGTCGCTGGTGTAGCCCGGTGTTGTTACATCCAGTGCGAACAGGCCTTCAAAGCCGGCACCACCACCACCGGCGAGGATCGTGCGCCATTCACAGGCGCTGATATTGATGGGGGTGGTATCGGTTGGGTTGCCACCAACGATAGTGTCTGTGCAGGTAGTATGGTCGGGGTCGACCTGCGCCGAGCTGACAACCATTTCACCATCGAGATAGTGGGTGTGCTGGTAGCCGGGTTGTGCCAGCGGGAACAGATTTTCAATGACCATGGAAGGGATATAGCCCATGACTTCCGAGCCGTCTGCCTCGGCAAAGAAATGCAGTATGCCATCGTTGGCAGGCGTGGCGATCACGCCAGTACGATTGCGGTTGGCATGCCTGAACCCGGCATAGCCATCAAAAGAGGTAATCAACTCACGCGGTGGCCCGATGTAGACGGGTGTGTTGGTAATATCCCCCAGCAGGCTGTAGCGTTGGCGCAGGAAGCCGTTAGGCTGGTCGGTTTCATTGCTGCGATCACCGCGAATAAAGTTAACAACCGGGCTAAAGTAGTTGTTATTCTGGTTGGTGGCAGGATCAACAGCATCGGCAGGGTCACCATCACCATTGGGGTCATTGATTGTTTCCGGGTCCAGTGAGATTTTCTGCGCAGCGGTCAGATTGTCCCAGAGAAATGAAACCTGGTTCGAAGTGTTATAGGTGAAGAGCCGCCGGCCATCGGTGGCTTCTTCCTTCCAGTAATCCGTTATGTCCTGTTCCTTTTTGAGGAACGTGGCGCGTGCCATCCAGGTCTTTGTCGAGTCGCCGGCCAACGCAATCAGTGCGGTATCATCTCTGGAACCCACCAGAGTTGTATGGGTGTGGCCAGTCAGCGTATGGTCGAGTGAGCGTGAGCCATTTACACCAATGTCATATTCGATGAGGTCACCCTGCCAGGCACCGTTCTCAAACCATGGACGGTAGGCCTTGGTTGGACCGTCGAGAAGGTCCCTGCTTTTCAGGGCATATTCACCGAGCGTAATTGCAGGCGTGCTGACGGGATCGAAGACCGCGACGGCATACAACAGTCTGCTGATAACCACCGTCATGGCTGCGATGACCTTCCAGAGTGTATGTTTATATTTTGTCTTCATGGGACTTTCCGTAAATCAGGGGACCAGTGGGTCGGTGACAACCACTGATTGCACAGTTCGTTTTGCGCCCCTGGAGCTTTCACTCTGGGCGGTGATGAGGAACACCTGAACGATAGAGCCGGGTGCCGGGGTGATAGTGCCGCTATAGGAACTGTCTTCACCGTCATCGTTATCAGTGCCCGCATTCAGGATGATGTACTCACCGGTGCTGCCATCGGGCAGGGAAACGGTTTTCCTGGTAAAACTCCATACCAGATCTGATGGTTCGACATCTCCGATGGTGTGATAACCTGCGGTCGTTGGGTACGAGAGGCCATCGGATTCTACCTTCAGGATATCTTCTACCCCCCTGGCAAGGGTGTATTCCGCAGTGTTCAGTGCCATGGTCTGGAACTGGGTGTTGCCGGCCATCAGGTTCTCAAGGCGGGAGACATTCATTCCGAAGATGCCAAGCATGGTCAGGATCAGCAGGAAAACCAGTGCCATAAACAAGGCAGCGCCAGCTTGCCGGTGACTGAATCGGTAGGTCTTGTGTCGGCTCCTTTGCATTTGCTGTCTCAGACCTATTTGCTATTGCGCAGTTTTACTGTAGATGTATAGAGCTTGCGGCGATAACCCCGGTTAGCGGTATCTGCTGACATGTAGTCCGCATCCATGGTGTAGGTGTTGCTGTTGGTATAACCGGTTTCCGGACATTCGGCGCGGACGAGCAACCAGACGCGTGCCGCAACCACGTCTTCCCAGCCGGGTTTTGTTATATCGGTTGAGTCGATCTCGTCGGCGTTGTAGTAGCGGTCAACAACGTGGTCGCCACTGGTGTCGATGCCGTATTTTATTTGCAGGTTATCAGCGCCATAGGCCACTTCTTCTGCAGAAAATGCTCCGCTGCTGTCAAGGCTGACACGATAGAGAGACGGAACAGCGCCATCGGCAGGGCATGCAGAAGTATTGCTGGATGCGCCAATATAGTAGGCATGCGCTATCAGTTCGGACGTTCTGATAGCCGGTGCAACAAGATTGTTCTCGGCGCTTTCACTATATTTCCCCTGAAACAGGCGTCCCCTGAACAGCGATGAGCGCAGAAAGTATTCATTCGGGTAACAGTCCTTGATGGTCGTATTCGGCGCAGATTTATTGCACGGCAGGGGTTTGGTCATACTGCCGATAATGGACGGGTGTGCGTAGCGTACCAGCAGCACGTCGCCCCGGACATAAGAAGCGGGGTTGCCGGCGTCCTCTTCTATACAGCCATAGTTACCACCTGATGGTTTTGCCGTGCCTGAAAGGTCCAGGCCATACACGCTGCGGCCCAGCATGCGTAACCAGTCTGATGGCCCGGTAGTGGTGCCGGTGCACTTTTCTGCAGCCGCATGATTGACGCCCTGTGTGCCTGCTATTGTGTTGATATCTGCATTGCCACCCCAGTATCCGGCGCGGCGCAGGTCGGAGACGAGCACATCCATGGCGTAGCGGCCATTTTCCTGAATGCGTGCGAGGACATTCAGTATAATTATGCTTTTCTTCGAGCTGAGAAATATCTGGCCAATCCCGGCAAGCAGAATCAATGTGATAATCAGGGCTACCATCAGTTCTATCATGCTGAAGCCGCGGCTGCGGTAGTATGGTTTGGTTAAACATTTGCGCGCGCGCGTAGTCATTCCGAAAGAACCAGTCGAAAGCAACGAAGGTCATTCTTGTCCTGTGGCGGGCAATTCACGCCGCTGGCGCCAGTACGATTTTCGTCCCAGCGAACTGTAATGGTGTGAACCAGTGGCAGACCGGCAGTCCGGGTGATGTCCCCCTGTCCTCCGGGTAGCAGGGCGATGGCTGCTTTCCACTGGCTGAGATCGAATGTTGCCATTTGTGCTGTGGTGCAATCCGCTAATGTGCAGTCGGGAACCGATCCTGTCACAGCATCGGAGCCAATGAGGTAGTCGCTATCAATGGTTCCCCGGGAGTTGGCCCGCATGCGTTCAGAGATGTCATACGCCAGCATGGTGGAAGTGGTACGCATGCTGGCCATTTCGTTGGATCGCAGGCCGGTTGTTTGCAGGGCAGCCAGGCCCAGCAAGCCAATTGAAAGGACCAGCAGGGCAATCATTACTTCCAGCAGGGTAAAGCCATGCTGTTTGTTCCCGGAATGTTTGATTCTGTGCATCACGATTATCGATATCCCTGTTAACGGGTGCATGCACGTTCGGTAACTGTTGTGTGACCTTGCCGGGTAATGATGATGTTGCGTTCCTGGTAATGGTCACAATCATCTGCCTTCAGGGTGAGGGTGTGCGGTCCATTGGCAGTCTGTCCGGTTGGCAGGAAGCGGATATCACTGTTTCCTGCGGTTAAAATGCTCTTTTCCGGACAGATGGTTGTGCTGGTCGTGATCAGCAGTTCAACCAGAGAAAAATACTGTTGTCTTTCCATGCTAATGGTTCTACAAACCTCGCTCATTCGCGCCATCCGCTATAAGATAAGCGCCTAAAATCACCCGATGAACGGATTCAGTCCCGAACCTGCTTCCATTTCCGGCGGCACTGCATATTAAAAACGGCTGGACCGGTCCTCTGTTATCGGTTAGCCAGGTGTTAGTTTGGTGGTGACAGGGTGATCATTATCGTAGATCTGAATCAGTATCTGGAAGGGCGGCATGTCGGGAAACAGGGTCAGTGTTGATTGTATTGTGGTGGGGGCCGGTCTGCTCGGCATGTTGTCAGCGCGTGCCTTATGTGCAGCAGGACTTTCCGTTGTCCTGCTGGACCGTGGTGAGGCCGGAAGAGAGGCCTCCTGGGCCGGCGGGGGCATACTATCGCCGCTCATCCCCTGGCAGTATGCGGACGCTATTTCCGAACTGGTGGCCTGGAGTCAGCGTTATTATCCTGTCCTGGTCAACGAGCTGCTGGAGCAGACCGGCATTGATGCCGAGTGGGTGCAATCCGGTGTGCTGTTCCTGGATACGCCGCTGGATGCGAGGATCAGGGAGTGGGCTACAAAGTATTCGTGTCGAATCCAGGCGGTAGGTCATGAACAGACACGCCAGCTTGACCCGGAGGTATCGCTGGCCGCAGCAACCAGTCTGCTGCTGCCCGATGTGGCACAAATCCGTAATCCGTTGCTGTGTGCTGCCATGTCCAGGTCGATACAGCTACAGGGGGTTGATTTGCATGAGCAGACCGAGGTCACTGATCTCATCATAAGGTCGAGCGGTATTCAGGGCGTGCAGACCAACCAGGGGGAGTTCACTGCAGACCGCGTTGTAATCGCCGGTGGTGCCTGGAGTTCCCTGATTCTGCGGCAGGCCGGGCTGGAGTTGGCAGTGGAACCGGTTCGTGGGCAGATGATCATGTTTGCGGCCCGTCCCGGTTTGTTGCGGCATATCACTATGCACGGTGATTACTACCTGATCCCGCGTCAGAATGGTCTGGTACTGGCGGGGAGTACGCTGGAGTACACGGGGTATAACAAGGAAACCACACAGGCAGCGCGGGATGTGCTCATGGAAAAGGCAATTAACCTGGTGCCAGCCCTGTCCGATTACAAGATCATTAAACACTGGGCAGGGCTGCGGCCCGGGACATCCGATGGGGTTCCTTTTATCGGGGAACACCCGGAGATCCGCGGACTGTACGTGAATACTGGTCATTTTCGCAACGGTGTGATAATGGCGCCGGCCTCTGCACAACTGTTGCTGGATTGCATGCTGGAAAGGGATAGTTTTACACCATTTTCTCCTTATGCACTGTGATATCCGGGGGTGTGACTGGCGTGTTCAACCTGTTAATTGGCGCGTCTGGCATAGACGAAAGCGATCTGGCAAGCTTATAATAGAACTGATAGAAAACTCCTATGGCAGGGGCAACTGTTTCCGGAAGGTTATCTATGGAAAACCAGACAGGTAGTCATATGAACAGCAAGCCGGACATCGCCAGTATGTTAAGGGATCATGGTATTTTGCCAACACAGCAGCGTCTGATGATTGCGCGGGTACTGTTTGATCACCTGCAGCACTATTCGGCTGACCAGGTAATGACATCCGTGAACGATGGCCGGGATCGTGTCTCGAAGGCTACGGTTTATAATACCCTGGGGCTGTTTGCCCGCCATGGCCTGGTTAGGGAAATTATTGTCGATCCGACACGGGTGTTTTACGATCCCAATACCACTAACCATCATCATTTTTATAACGTTGATACCGGTGAACTGATAGATATCGACTCGGCTGATTTACAGGTCAGGGAATTGCCGGATCTTCCAGACGGCACTGTTGCGGAAGGCGTAGATGTGATT
This sequence comes from Gammaproteobacteria bacterium, assembly GCA_033791305.1. Classification (GTDB taxonomy): domain Bacteria; phylum Pseudomonadota; class Gammaproteobacteria; order UBA9214; family UBA9214; genus UBA9214. The sequence continues at coordinate 35,606 of JASJGW010000124.1, forward strand.
ATTCGTCTGCGCAGTGAAACGGCTGTTAACTGACCACGTAGCAAAATTTTCTTCCCTGCTTTATAGTCTCTCTCCGCAGAGCCGGAGTAGCTCAGTCGGTAGAGCAGCTCACTCGTAATGAGAAGGTCGGGGGTTCAATTCCTCTCTCCGGCACCATTAAATCAATGAGTTACAGAGCATCAATCCCTCGCCAGCGAGTTAGGCTAGCGATTAGGTGAGCATTTCAGCCTGTTTTCGTACTTTATCCCCTGTTTATCTCTTCCAAGCCGAGTCGAAGGAGAGGCAGATTGACCTTACGGGGGGGTTAAAATTGCAGGGTTGAGTGTCTGCATTTAGTCCCCACCCTGAATGCTGCTCGGTTTTTTGGTTTATCGGTATTTGTTAACATTCAACAGTGTCTAGTAGCTCAAAGCACTGAAGCTGTTGGCAACCCAGTTACCAGGATATACCAATCATGCTTTGGTCAAAGCGACCAATGCAGGTGAACTGATCGAGGTAAATGAAGATGACTGACAAACTCTTAAAAGCGCTTGACAGAACACCTTATGAAGTTGCGCCGAAAGAAAACGAATAAAAAAGAAATAGGAAGTGGTTCACTCCGTTCTCTTATCTTTACCAAAGCATCATCCGAAATCGGTCTTATAAATTTGTGATGCCGTCTGAGTTGCCACTACTTTTTATCGCCGGATTATTCGGCGGCATGCTTAATACAATAGCTGGTGGTGGCACTTTTATCACTTTCCCTGCGTTGCTGTTGGCTGGCGTGCCACCTGTCAGTGCCAACGCAACCAATACCTTTGCTTCCTGTTCTGGCTATATAAGTGGTGCATATGCTTTCCGAAAGGAATTACTTGCACACAAGCGGGAGCTACCAAAATATATAGTGATTGGCCTGCTTGGCGGGATTGCAGGTGCATGGCTTCTCCTGCAAACACCAGAATCAATATTTCGTGAGGCAATCCCCTGGTTGCTCCTGTTCGCTACACTTCTATTTGCATTCGGTGTAAGGCTGAATAGTATTTTCAGGGAGTTTGCCTCCAGCCATCAGTATGCCTCTATGTTTGGAGGTCCTCTGTTGATGCTGATACTGCTCGCTATTTGCATTTACGGCGGCTTCTTTAATGCCGGGCTTGGCATCATTGTATTGAGCTATTTGGCTTTATCCGGCTACACAGATATCAGCGCCATGAACGGCTTGAAACTACTGACTTCTGCTTGTGTTTCATTGGTTGCCATAGTTCTGTTTATTGAGAACGGCGTAATTGCATGGTTTGAAGGAACTATTGTACTTTTTGGGACGTTGTTGGGTGGATATGTTGCTGCACATGTGTCACGTCGAATACCTCAGGAAATTGTAAAGAACTTTGTGATTCTTGCGGGTGTCGGGACGACGATATACTTCTTCTACGAAATATATTTTGTGTAGATAGAATACATGCTGAAGGCCAGCTGCCTCCAGGAGGCATGAATTGAACTCGTCACTTTTAAGATGCCTGTTATGAATATTAGAGAAGCAACAGAAAGTGATTTTGATGCTGTATTTCTACCGTCCAGATGAAGCTGGGGGACGGTACGTTACCGCCCGAAACCTTCCGTTTAGTCGGCCCTTACTATAACCAAAGACTTAACGACGGGAATCCGCTCTGAAGCGGATGTTCAGAAAGTTATCTTAAATTTCTTGTAGGTACTGTTCTCGGACCTTTAAACGCCGGGTGCGGATCGGTGGTTGTCGCCCCTATTCCTGCCTGTCAATCATGGCCACTGAACGACAGGAAAGCAGCAGCTATTATCCTTTTC
>JASJGW010000125.1:0-9479 GCA_033791305.1 Gammaproteobacteria bacterium
TGCTGGCCCGTCCTCACACTCAGAAGAATGACTTATGCGCACTCTCGACCTCAAGGAAGCCGCCGCGTTTCTCAGGATGAACCCGACAACCCTTCGGCAAAAGGCAAAAACAGGTGTTATTCCCGGTGCAAAACCGGGAAAGTGTTGGGTGTTCATCGAAGCCGACCTTGTCAGTTATCTGCAAAGTTTATATGCTGGCTCACAGCAAGCGCCGTTAAGTGGCTGTGACAAGGAGAATGCACCATGTCACTCTACAAACGCGGCAATACCTGGTGGGTCCGTTTTACAGCGCCCAATGGCGAGCGAATACGCCGCTCTGCTGGGACTGAAGATAAACAAACCGCACAGGAATACCACGACCAGTTAAAGGTCGATCTGTGGCGTATTCACAGACTGGGTGAAAAGCCCAGGCGCACATGGCAGGAAGCGATTGTGCGTTGGATGCAGGACAAAGACGAAAAGGCAGATCATTACAAAGACGTTGCAAAGATTAAATGGTTCGATCAGTTTCTGAGAAACCATTACCTTGATGAAATTAATCGGGAGGTGGTGGACCATATCGGAGCAACCAAGAAAGCGGAAGCCAGTGCATCAACGGCTAACCGTTATCTTGCTCTGCTCCGGGCTATCTTGCGCAGGGCACGTGATGATTGGGAATGGATTGAAATAATTCCCCGCGTCCGTCTTTATCCTGAGCCCAAAAAGAGAGTCCGGTGGATAACACAAGCACAGGCGGCTAACTTGGTCTCCGAACTTCCACCGCACTTGGCTGCCATGGCGGCTTTCACGCTCGCAACCGGGCTGAGGCAATCCAATGTCAGTTATCTACACTGGAACCAGGTGGATCTAAAGCGCCGCACGGCGTGGATCCATGCGGATCAGTCAAAGTCTCGCAGGGCGATTGCCGTGCCGCTGAACGAAGACGCCTTGGGCGTTCTCACACAGCAGCTTGGCAGGCATCCGGTCTTTGTCTTTACCTACAAAGACGCACCGGTGGCACGGACAACCACCAAGGCATGGAAGCACGCCTTAGCACGAGCTGGCATTGAGGACTTTCGCTGGCACGATCTACGGCACACCTGGGCATCGTGGCACGTCCAGGCAGGTACCAGCTTACAGGAGCTCATGGAGCTCGGTGGCTGGTCTTCGTTTGAGATGGTCTTGCGGTACGCGCACTTGGCCAGTGAGCATTTAAGAGATGCAGCGAAGCGGGTCGATGGCACAAACCTGGCACAACGCCATCATAAGAAGGGCTTGAAATTAATCGTAACTAACTGAAGTTAAATGGTGGCCAGGGGTGGAATCGAACCACCGACACGGGGATTTTCAGTCCCCTGCTCTACCGACTGAGCTACCTGGCCGTGAGAATACGAGCCGTGTATTAAAGCGATTGGCCCGCAGGGAGTCAAGGCATTGGCCTCATAAAAGTGCTATACGGATATAAATATCAGGAATTTGCGGGCTCGCCGTACTGCCTGAGGTAGTAATCCCGGTATTCGCCGCTGCGCACCCGGTCGCACCAGTCGCGGTGATTCAAGTACCACTGGATGGTGCGCTCAATACCGGACCGGAAATCATGCTGCGGCGACCAACCCAGCACGGACTGCATGCGGCCAGCATCAATGGCATAACGCCGGTCATGGCCTGGCCGGTCGGTGACATACGTGATCTGCGCCTTATAGGAGTCCGACCCGGGCTGGAGTTGATCCAGTCGCTCACAAATCAGGTTGACAATGTCAATATTGTACCACTCGTTGATGCCACCGATGTTATACACCTCGCCGGGGGTCCCCCCCTGCAGCACGGCCTCAATACCGCCACAGTGATCATCAACGTATAACCAGTCGCGGATGTTCTTGCCATCGCCGTACACAGGGATTGGCTTGCCTTCGAGCGCATTCAATATCGTCAGGGGAATCAGCTTTTCTGGAAACTGGTAGGGACCGTAGTTGTTAGAGCAATTCGTCGTCAGCACCGGCATACCGTAGGTGTGGTGATAGGCGCGCACCAGGTGATCGGAGGATGCCTTGGAGGCCGAGTAGGGACTGTTCGGCGCATAGGCATGCTGTTCATCAAACGCGGGTTCATCCGCTTTGAGACTGCCATAGACCTCATCGGTTGAAACATGCAGAAAACACTGCGCACCGTCAAAGTTCGCCCATACCGCACGCGCCGCTTCCAGCAAGGAAAATGTGCCAAGAATATTGGTGGTGATAAAGGCATCCGGCCCCAGAATGGAACGGTCGACGTGCGACTCGGCGGCAAAATTGACCACCGTTTCAATCTGCTCATCTTCCATCAACTGCCTGACAAACTGCCGGTCGGTAATATCGCCACGCACAAACCGATAACCGGGCGCTGCTTCAATATCGGCTAGGTTTTCCAGGTTACCGGCATAGGTCAATACGTCCAGATTGACAACTCTGTCCTCAGGATGCTGTTTAATCCAGTAGCGCACAAAATTGGAGCCGATAAATCCTGCTCCGCCGGTTACAAGCAGTCTGCGCATGTATAAAGCTCCTGTAGCATTTTCTTCAGGCTTTCACGCCACCCGGGAATAGGTCCGGGTAGCAAGGGCCTGATTTTTTCAGTATTCAGCACCGAGTAGGCTGGCCGAGTGGCCGGCGTTGGATAATCTATAGTCGGAATCGGACTAACCACTTCCGTTTTGATATCAAACCCGGTCTTCAGACCTTCATCCAGTATGGCACTCGCAAATCCATGCCAGGATGTCTCACCGGCATTAGTGAAATTAAACGTACCGGTAGCACCTCTGGCCACCAGCGCGGCGATCGTCGCTGCAATATCTGTTGTCCAGGTTGGCGTCCCCACCTGGTCACTGACCACACGTAACGGCTTGCCTGCTGCGGCCATTCGCAGCATGGTTTTCACAAAATTATGTCCGTACACCCCGTAGACCCAGGCAGTTCGCAGGACCACGGCATCAGACAACACCCGCCGCACTGCCTGCTCACCCTCCAGTTTACTGCGCCCATAGACACCCAGCGGGTTAGGCGAATCTGTTTCCAGGTAAGGCCGGCGTTGTGCACCATCAAAGATAAAGTCCGTAGACACCTGCAGCATACGGCCACCATAGTCAGCCACAGCCTGTGCCAGCTGTTCCGGGCTGTCGCGATTGACGATAAAGGCCTGCGGCGCGTCTGCCTCGGCCTTGTCAACCTGTGTATAGGCGGCGCAGTTGATGACCCAGTCTGCCTGCAGGGTTCTGGCCGATTCGGCAACCTGCTCAGGGTGTGAAAAGTCCAGCTCCCGGCGTGCAGGCGCAATCACCTCATGCCCTGAGCGCCCGAACCCTTGGGCGACCTCATACCCCAGCTGTCCGGTAGCCCCCGTTACCAGCACACGCATCAACGTGCCTCGTAGTCAGGCAGGTTATCACTCTCGCTTAACTGCGGATTCACGAGATCCTTGTCAGACAGCAGGTAATCCAGTTGTGGCCACTCAATCGCGATATCCGGATCATCCCAGGCAATACCGTATTCATCACCCGGTGTATACAGATCGGTACACTTGTACAAAAAGTCAGCCTGCTCGCTTAACGTACAAAAGCCATGCGCGAACCCCGGAGGCACATATAACTGTCGTTGATTCTCCTCAGACAGCACCGCACCAACCCACTTGCCAAACAGGGGCGATCCCTTACGGATATCCACGGCCACGTCAAAAACCTCACCGGTCACTACGCGCAGCAGTTTTCCCTGCGGATGTTCCAGCTGATAGTGCAGGCCGCGCAACACACCACGCACTGAACGCGAATGATTGTCTTGCAGAAACACCCCGGGCATGCCCTGGCTGGCATATTTCGTGGCGTGGTAGGTCTCCATAAAAAACCCGCGCGCATCCGGAAATACATCCGGTTCGATCAACCATATTTCCGGGTGATCCAGTGGTATAACGCGCATTTAGTATCCCTGTCCTTCCTTTAGAAGATCCAGCAAGTACTTGCCATAATTATTTTTACGCATCGGCATTGCCAACTGTTCTAGCTGCTCCGCAGTGATATATTCCATGCGGTAAGCGATTTCCTCGATGCAGGCCACTTTCAGGCCCTGGCGCTGTTCAATGGCTTCAATAAACGTTGCCGCCTGCAAGAGTGACTCGTGCGTACCGGTATCCAGCCAGGCCGTCCCGCGCCCCAGGCGTTCAACCATTAACGTGCCTTTTTCCAGATAGGCGATATTGATATCCGTTATTTCCAGCTCACCGCGTGGAGACGGCTGCAAGCCGGCGGCAATCTCTGCAACCTCTCCATCATAAAAATAGAGCCCGGTCACCGCGTGGCTGGATTTCGGTTGTACAGGTTTCTCCTCAATACTCAAGGCCTGCCCGGCAGCATCAAACTCTACCACGCCATAACGTTGCGGGTCGCGCACCCGATAGGCGAAGACCCTGGCACCCTTTGTCAATTGGGCAGCTTGCTGCAAGTTGGTAGCCAACCCTTGACCATAAAAGATATTATCCCCAAGGATCAAACAGACTGGTTGACGATTCAGGAAATCGCGTCCAATCAGGAATGCCTCGGCAAGCCCCCCGGGGTTTGGCTGCTCTGCATACTGAATATCCAGTCCCAGCTGACTGCCGTCACCCAGTAGCTGCCGGAAATTCGGTAAATCCTGCGGTGTTGAAATCAGCAGGATTTCACGGATGCCGGCCAGCATCAATGTAGACAGCGGATAATAGATCAGCGGCTTGTCATACACCGGCATGAGCTGTTTGCTGACTGTACGGGTCAGCGGGTACAGCCGCGTGCCACTACCACCGGCAAGGATGATGCCCTTCATGTGCGTAATCCTGATTTATATCGCAATAAAACAACCTGCAGGAGCGGTCGCATCCGCAAAAAAATGCGACATCATATTCGGGTATGTTACCCGCTCCTGCAATCTTGTTATAAGGTTATCTCAGCTGGTCCGGGGACACAAAGCCGCCCGGCATCGCTGAACCACCCTCGAAGAAAAACTTTTCCATTTCCCCCTCGAGAAACTTGCGGGCCTCGGGGTCAATGGGCGAGATTCGATGTTCGTTAATCAGGATTGTTTGATGGCGCAGCCAGAGTTGCCACGCCTCTTTGGAGACGTTTTCAAAAATACGCTGCCCCAGTTCTCCCGGATAGGGCGGGGTTGCCAAACCTTCGGCTTCCTTACCCAGTTTTACGCAATTTACCATTCGTGCCATGCTAGTCTCACAGTTTCTGTTTGTCTGACAAGCGCTGCAGCAACTTCTCTACGGGTGCAGCAAGTCCCCGCTCCTCATTCCCTGTTGTGTTATACCAAAGCCGGCCCGGAGCTTCCATGATAGTTGACTGATACCCACTCAGACGGGCATAAACCGGGGTGATATCCAGGTGGAAATGACTGAAGGTATGCCGCACCACTGGCCAAGCCGCTGTTTTCCTGATCTTGATACCCAGCGATTCATTACACCGGTCAGCAACTGCATCTGCTGCCGGAAATTCCGGAAAACCCCACAAACCACCCCAGATACCTGCAGGCGGCCGCTGTTCCAGCAACACTTCATCCTCATCATTACATAGCATCAACATGCACACTGACCGTACCGGCAAGGTCTTTTTCGGACGTGGTGACGGGAAAGCGGTTTCCTTTCCGATTGCATGTGCCGCGCAGTCAGCGCTCACGGGGCAGACGTCACAGCGCGGTCGGACACGCGTACAGACGGTCGCACCCAGGTCCATAATCGCTTGTGTATAGGCGGCCGCCTGCTGCTCCGGTGTAAGCTTTTCTGCCAGCGCCCACAATTGTTTTTGCATACTCGACCGACCTGGCCAACCCGCAATGGCATAATAACGTGTCAACACCCGCTTCACATTACCGTCCAGAATCGGGTAGTACTGACCGCAAGCCAGTGAAAGAATCGCACCCGCTGTTGAACGTCCTATACCCGGCAAGGCAACGACAGCATCAAATGTATCCGGGAAACGTCCATTAAATTTTTCCACCACCTGCTGCGCAGCAGCATGTAAGTGCCGTGCACGCGCGTAGTATCCCAGCCCGGACCAGTAATGCAGTACCTGATCCGATGTGGCTTGCGCCAGTGACCGGATGCCCGGAAAGCGCTCCATGAATCGCGCATAATACGGAATCACCGTCGCAACCTGTGTCTGCTGCAACATAATTTCAGACACCCATACACGGTAGGGTGTCGGCTGCACTTGCCAGGGCAGGTCCTTGCGTCCATCCCGGGCATACCAGTCAAGTACACGCCGGCTGAAATCAGCGACATTCATTGCGCGACTACTCACCGGCTTGCCCCTCTATATACATGGCGGTCTCGGCAACTTCCCTGACGAGTTTTCTTTCAATCAACCAGGGACCGATGAGTGGTGGCACCCAGAAGTCCGGCTCAAATGCCTCGGTAAAGTGCAGGTCCGTGTCGGCGCCGACAACCGTCAACTCCCAGCGGGCCAAACCGGCACGAAAATCACCGGCCCCCGGTACCATCGTGGCCACCACCGTACGGTGGTCCACCAGAGTAACATCCTGTACCTGCTCCACCTGTTTACAAAACACCAGTATACATACCCTGATAACACTGCGAACACGCTGCCTGCCGGCACCCTGCGATCCAAGCACTTCGCTCTCTTTGATTGAGGGATTAATTGCCGCGAGGTTGGTAAAATCGGTAATAGCCTGATACACAACGGCCAGCGGCGCCTCCACACGGGCAGTAATCGACAGCCGGTACACAGCCCCGTCATGAACAACACTGGAATCCAGAACATCCCCTGCCAGCAGGACACAGGGAGACAGCAACAGGCTGATGAATATCCCATACACCCAGATCATGAAAAAATGTAACTGTATATGCGCAAACCGGACACCAGCGCATCCATACACAGGCGTTATTTAAACAGATCCTTTAACAGCTTGTCGCTCAGATCATCACCCAGCTTCTTCTGCAGTTTCTCTTTCTCTTTCTCGACTTTCTTCTCTACCTCGGCCTTCGCAGCGTCACTCAGGACTGCCGCCAGGTCAGGCACATAGGTCGGTTTGCTGAAGGTGCCGCCGACATGCACCGGTATTGATACTCCCTTCAGTTCTTGCATTTCCTCGCCGCCCTGCCCTTTCAGAGAGCCAACAATCTTGGTCGTCAGGGTGTAATCAATGGTTTCTTCCGGCAAACTGACCTTGCCGGCCCCCGTAATCCGCAGCAGGGGCGATTTTAGCAACAGGTCATCATTTTTCACCTTGCCGTTGGTGATAGTTGCCGTACCCTTCATGAGGGCGAAGTCCGTCTGATTGGGTTCGGTCTGTTCAGGGACCGGCTGTCCCTTGATTTTCGCCTTGGCACTGCGAATCAGTGACGCAATGTTCACCCCCTTGACAGCACCATCAGTAAAATCAAAGCCCGCCGTTCCATTTAAAGTCTGACGTATCTGTTCTGATGACACGCCAGTCCCGCTCAGATTTGCTTTGATATTGGCAGTACCCAACAGCTGTTCCTTGCCCGTCAGATCCTTTAACAATGGCCCGGCCTGCACACCGGTCAATGATTCATTCACTGAAAAACGCGGTGTGTCCTTGCGGACATCCAGCGTAATGTCACCCTTAACCGCACCGTCATACAATTTCGCGCCCAGAGGATCGATTTTCAGTACACCGTCTTTAGACTTGACCTGTATCTCAATATCGCGAGAATTCAGGTTAAAGGCCTGCAGATGTCCTATGCCCAGCCGACCGTTCAGGTTCAACTGCCGCAGGGCCTCCAGCGGCAAGGCGTCATCCTTGCCAGACGAGGTCTTTGCCACCTTGCTGTCACCGTTCCCGGCCTCCGCATCGGCCTTTGCCTCCGGGGGTAAATAACGATCCAGATTAAACTTGTCCAGCATCGCAGTGAAGGTGATGGCCGGCGTTTCAAAAGAGTCGACCCGGGCATTGCCTTCCAGAGTCGAATCATCCAGGTGCAACGTTAGCGCGGTGGCCGCAACATGTTGCAGGGACGCATCCCATGTCAGGGCTGCGTCGGCCTTGCCAAGTACGGCACTGTCTGCTGTCTGTGGATTTTCCTGCCCCAGCGCCTGTAACAGCTTGCGTGGCACAAACTCGGCGAAAGTCAGCATGCCATTAAAACGCGGATCCTCACCGGTGATCGCCTTGCCGTCCACACTGCCATTGATGTTCAGACCCATGGCTTCCAGCTTGATATCAGGTAGCGACAAGGTCTGTGCCGCCAGGTCGAGCTTGACATCTGTCGTCATGGCAGCGGTCAGCTCCCCGCCAGGGATACTGTCACCTTTCAGGTTCAGGCCAAACGAAGCCGCCGTGATGGTAACGGTATCCAGCCCTGCTGCAATCAGTATGTCACCACTGAGTTCAAAGTGTCCGTTAACCGGAGGCTGTGTTGCCGTCACCTGAAAACGCAGATCAAGATTGAAGGTCTCTTCCGGCGCGATGGCACCGGTCGTAAATGACAGTTCGTTGATGCCATAAAGGGAATCCGTGGAGCGGTCATCCCAACGTAACTGCGCATCACTGACCTCGATGCCACCAATCACCAGGCGGTCAAGTACAGGGCCCGTTGATTTACCCCCGGCCTTGTCACTACCGCCACCCGGCTGTTGCGCCTGTTTACCTTCTTTTTCAAGGTGAGCGGTTATGTCTGCCCAGTTAGTCTGTCCCTGCTTGTCCTTGCCAAGATTCAACCGGAGGCCGCTCAGCTTAATCGTGTCCACTTCCAGTTGTTTGCGCAGCAGGGGCAGTAACTTGACTCGTACCTGTACCGCCTCCATGCGTGCCATATGAGGTGCGTCAAAGCCCGCCGCATTGCTTATCCCTGTCGGCCCGATATCCACACCCAACCAGGGAAACACAGACAGGGTGAGGTCACCTTCAATCGACAAGGTTCGTCCGGTCTGCTTCTCAACTGTTGCCGCGATCTCGTCTTTATAGTCATTGGGATCGATCACCATTGGCAACACAATGGCAGCAATCACAACGATGGCGACGAGTAACGCCACCAGCCAGAGAATAATTTTCAGTAACTTGCCCATGGGTTTTTCCTTTAAATGTTATCAACCTGCCGGCCAGAAATTCACTACATTATAGTGACTTACTCCCCCCGCTTCTACGACGCATTACCCACAACAGACAAAAAAAGGGGTGCGTGGTTACCCACACACCCCTTTCTGACTGCACCGGCACCGTTAAGTACCGGCTAAGACGGTCACTGGTACTTACACACCCTGGTCAGCTTCAACCTTGGAAGTGCGTTCCTGCAAACGTGCCTTGTAGGCAGCATCTGCTTCCAAACGACGCGCATCGGAAGCCTTCTTGAACTCTTCCATGCGAGCATCCATTTCTGCCATACGGGCCTCGCGCTGTTCCAGCCTGTTGGTGTGCATGCCAGTCATCGGTGCACGCGGATTGACATAGAACTGGTCAGTACCCAGTTCCTGACGACGCGCTTCGGAATCCTGCTTAAACTCTTCAAAACGTGCGTCC
>JASJGW010000126.1:0-7468 GCA_033791305.1 Gammaproteobacteria bacterium
GCCAGATGGGCGTGTTAAAGAAGCGTGCCAGCCAGCCCATTGCATTGGCCTCGGCCGGCGCACCCTTGCCGCGGTAGGTAATCTGTGCGTTCCCTACCTGTGTTGACAGCACGGTGTTATCCGGTGTGACATCAACCGGCCTTACGATGCCGCGCAAGCGCACATATTCATCACCCTGGTTGATGGAAATCCACTTTTCACCCTGCACCACCAGGTTTCCATTTTGCAACACATGTGAAACTGTGACGGTAATACTGCCTTGCAGCTTGTTACTCTGGGAGCTGTCCGACTTTCCGGAAAAGTCATTTGCCGTCTCCAGACTGGTGCTCAGGGGATTACCGCCCATGGTAATATCCTGACCTAAAATTGTCGGTGCACTTATATCGGTTGAATTATCCTTGGTTATCCCGGTACTGGCCTGCTTGGTAGCATCTGTCTGCTCATCAAGGAGGACCCTCAGGAGATCACCCACCTGGCGAGCCTTGATATCCTCAAACCAGGCCTTCGAGTAACCCGCATGGTAAATAGAACCGTTCTCCTGAAAAACCGGCCCATACTCAATCGGTGCAGCAGGTGCAAAGTCTGCTTCACCTTGTCGAACCAGCATGGGAGAACCACACCCCGTCAGCCATGTTATACAGTAGAACTGGACAAACATGATCGAAACAAACTTGCTAGTTCTATTCATGGCTGGCTTCCAGAACTGGTCCCGGTAGTTAATTAAAGTGTATTATTTGCAAACTCGAGCATCTGCTCTGCAGTTGCAATCGCCTTGGAGTTCATCTCATAGGCACGCTGTGTTTCAATCATATTGACCAGTTCTTCAACGGTATTCACGTTCGATGTTTCCAGTGAACCCTGGGAAATACTCCCCAGACCGTTAAGACCCGGTGTCCCGGTCTGCGGAGACCCGCTGGAACCGGATTCCATAAACAGGTTCTGGCCAACCGGCTGCAAACCTGCCGGGTTAACAAAATTTGCAAGTTCTATTGTGCCTACTTCCGTAGGGGATGAATTTCCTGCCTGCAAAACCGAAACGATGCCATCATTACCAATTGTTATACTCAGTGCATCTTCGGGAATGGTTATTCCCGGCTGCAAGGCATAACCCTTGGATGTCACCATCTCGCCATCGGCATTCACCTGAAATGTGCCATCACGCGTGTATGCAAGTGACCCGTCCGGCTTCAGAATCTGGATGAATCCCCGGCCTTCGATGGCCATATCCAGGCTATTGCCGGTTTGCACAAGATTCCCCTGGTTGAAAATCTTCTCGGTCGCCACAACACGCACGCCGGTACCTATCATGAGTCCCGAATTTAACTGGGTCTCTTCTGATGACTGGGCACCTGCCTGACCGTTATTCTGATAGAGCAAATCCTCGAATACGGCCCGGCTGCGTTTAAAGCCCGTGGTATTCACGTTGGCAAGGTTATTGGCAGTAACCGCCATGCGTGTTTGCTGTGCTTCCAAACCTGTCTTTGCGATCCAAAGCGCCTGATCCATGTCCTTCTCCCTGGTCTATCGACTAGCTGTTAACCCATGCGCAGCAACTGTGCTGATGCACGATCATTTTCTTCTGAATTTGACATCATCTTTACTTGCGTTTCATACTGGCGAGCCAGCTGAATAAGGTTAACCATTGCTTCCACCGTGTTAACATTACTGGACTCAAGCGCCCCCGCCTGAACCTCCACGCTCGCGTCTGCTTCTGCTGACCCGTTACCTTTAAGGTGTATCAAACCGTCGGCACCTTTCACCAGCTCACTGGCTGGCGGGTTTACCAACTTGAGGCGATCTATGACCGCAAGGGTATTTGCGCCCTGCCCCAAGGGTTGTATCGAAATCGTGCCGTCGCCGGCAATCTCAATCTTTTCAAAGGGTGGTATCGCGATGGGGCTGCCATTCCCCATCACCGGGCGACCGGTACCCGTCCTGAGTAACCCAAGGCTGTCCACCTGTAAATCACCCGCCCGGGTATAGGCTTCATTGCCATCCGGTCCTTGCACTGCGAGCCAACCATCGCCATTGATGGCAATATCCAGTTCGCGGCCGGTACCCATAGCAATTCCGGGCGACGTATCAACACCCTGGTCTGCTGCGATGCCGTAGACACGACTGGCATAGCCGGGACCATTCACAGGAAGGCTCTGGAATGACTGCAGATTGGCACGAAAGCCGGTGGTACTGGCATTGGCCAGATTCTGCGCATTAACGGCCTGTGCCTGCATGGTTTCCCGTGCACCGCTCATTGCAACATACAGCAATCTATCCATGATCAGTTCCTGTCCTGTTTGATGTAATGGTTAGCGCTATGATTAGCGGCCTATATTCATAATGGTCTGCGTAATAGTGTCAGCAGCCGAAATTACCTGGGCATTAGACTGAAAACTGCGCTGTGCAGTAATCAGGTTGACCAGTTCCTCGGTAATTTCAACGTTGGAACTTTCCAGGGCACCTGACTGTAGAAATCCAAAATTACCTGCGCCGGGTTCACCCAGCCTTCGATCACCCGCTTTAAAGCTGTCACCCCAGGTGCTGTCTCCCAATGGCGTCAGTCCCTGCGGATTGGCAAAATTAGCCAGCGCCACTTTGCCCATCGCAGTTGTTTGGCCATTGCTGAACCGCGCCTGCACCACACCAGTGTCACTGATATCCAGGCCACTCAGACGTCCTGTTGAAAAACCATCCTGAAACAATGAATTAACAGCAAATGAGCTACCGTACTGCGAGGTCCCGGTAAAGTCATAATCCACATCCATCTGTGCCGCACCATTACCGGGGTCATAAGCACCAAAATTAACCGGCTGGGGCGCGGTCAACTGTCCAAGCTGGTCAAAGGTCAGTGTTTGAACCGCTGTGGTCTGCAAATCATCACCGTCCGTGACCATACGAACATCCCAGGTACGTGTTGCTGTATCTGTCTTTCTGAAATACAGCGCCGATGTGTGGCTCTGTCCGAGGCTGTCATAGGTCGACAATGAAGTTGAATAGTTGTAAGACGATGCATCAGCCGGATCAATGGCACCAGGCCCCAACAGCGTACTATCAGCCTGCAGGTTGAGAGAGATATCTGCGGTTGATGAAGGCCGGGGTGCCGCATCCGATGCAACCAGCTGCAAATCACCCAGTGATGCGGTACTGAAATTAGTACCCTGCGGGTCCAGCGCCGGATAGGCCTGCAAGCGTTGACCGGTCACATTGACCACGTAGCCATCACGATCAACGCTGAAAGCGCCGTTACGGCTGTAGACATTGCTCCCCTGGTCGCTAAGGGTGAAAAACCCTTCCCCGTTAACTGCAAGGTCAAGGGCATTACCGGTAAAATCAATATTGCCCTGGGTAAACAGGGATGTCACCGCGGCAAGCCGTACACCGGCACCCGTATCCAGGGAACCGATACTACCGAATGCCGTTGCGTATACATCAGTAAACTCTGCCCGCGACTGTTTGAAACCCACTGTATTCGCGTTGGCAATATTGTTGGCCGTCACATCCAGTGTTGCCTGAGATGCAGCAAGACCACTTAAAGCAATTCGAAATGACATACTAGTTCTCCTTTACTATGACTACCTGATCTGTCTGATTTCTGAAAAATTCACTGTACCCAATCCGGCAAGCTCCATCGTTAGTGGTTTACCCGCAGCAGGTAATGAAACACTTTGCACCTTGTCAGCAATCAGCACGTCATATGCCTCATTGATACCGCCACTGATCGCCTCTGCGCGGATCTCATAACGACCAGGCGGGACAACCTCACCATCCGTAGCGAGGCCATCCCAATCAAAAGCCACCATCCCTGATGACTGACTACCCAAACTGACATTTCTTACCAGCTGACCGGTTAGATCGTAAATTCCAATATTCAGGCTTGAGACTGCATTGGACAGTTCTACGGCACCTTCAATGACACCGCCCTGTTCCAGCACACCTTGAGTAGCCGGGATTAACACTTCACGTCCCAGCATGCCGGCTGCCTGAAAGGTCTGATTTGAAACCAGCGAACCTGCCAGGTTCTGTATCTCAGTCTTCAGATCCTCAATGCCTGTCACTGTGCCGAATTGCGCCAGCTGACTCATGAATTCAGCATTATCTGCAGGCTTGGTGGGGTCCTGATGCTTTAGCTGCGTGGTCATTAGCTTCAGAAAGTCCTCCTGGCCAAGTTCGTTACTTTTGCTGCTGTCTTGCAGGGAACGGGACAGTCCCAGGTCTGCATAGAGTGTGGCGTCTTGAATAGTGCTCATATTATTGATACTCCCGTCTGTTACCCGGTCTTACTGACCGAGCCGCAAGGTGTCGAGCAACAATTGTTTTGAGGTGTTAGCGACCTCAACGTTGCTCTGATAGGAACGTGAGGCAGAAATCATATTGGCCATTTCCTCTATCATGTTGACATTGGACATATAGACATACCCATCCTTGTCTGCCTCTGGATGCTCCGGACTATATTGCTTGTCAATTGCTCTATCGCTTTCGACGATGCCACTGATCTCAACAGGCACTGATGCCGGGTTACCACCGAGCGCCTTCATAACGGCCGAAAAAACCGGTTGGCGGGCATGATAGGCACCTGCTGCCGTGCCACTGACAACTTCCGCGTTGGCCATGTTGCTGGCTACCGTATTAAGTCGCACTGTTTGTGCGCTCATGGCCGAGCCCGAAACATCGAATATGCTAAAAAGCCCCATAATCATTCTCCCCTGATGGCTGTCATCAAACCCTGTATTTTCCCACTGAGAAACCGGAGACTGGTCCGGTAGCGCACTGCATTCTCGGCAAACTTGTTCTGTTCAACCTGCGTGTCTACGGTATTACCGTCCAGCGATGACTGGTTTGGTGTGCGATACAGCACATGCGCCCCACCGACACGTCCATGTGGCTGTATGTGGCCTTTCCGTGTTGTTGCCATGGCTGTGGTTTTCTGTACCGTCGCATCACTGAGGGCTGCCTTGAAATCCAGATCCTGCGCCTTGTAATTGGGGGTATCCGCATTCGCCAGGTTGGAGCCAAGCACCTCACCACGGTGCGCCCTTAATTGCAGGGCCTGGGCATGAACCCCGAGAAAGCGATCAATAGTATTTGACATGATGTACCTCCAAAACAATCCTTTGTCTTCACACTAGCAATCCGCATGCCAAGTGATCCCGCAAGCATATCTCTGTGCATTGCATGGGCAATCAATGGGACTGCTATACCCTATATATCCGCAGGTGCGTGATTGAATAAGATGGGTAGCATGCCAGGCAAAGCGTATACCATGATCACTCTGCGCCATGCAGCCCCCATGCATACGGACTTGCACAAGCGGCAATACCCTGCCCGTGAGAGCGGCAAGAGGTTGCCGCCAGGCCGCGCCACCCGCACGGGTCAATCGACACGACACTGCAAGGAACGCATCCCCACGTGTCTGAACACACGGCAGACGTATGGCATTGATTTTTTACCGACCAGAACCCTGTGGCGCGTGGTAATCAGGATCAGAGACTCAGGCGGCTACTACAAATCCGGCACTCTTCGTAAAAACACCAGCGCACGCGCCCCTCAGCCACATGAATTGGCACGGTAGTTGCTATTAATACATCCAGAGTCACTAGATCCATCAAGCACAGGTACTGAAAATGAAACTTGGAAACATTCTCTATGGGTGCATGGCAACGCTGGCGGTCATCGCCAGCCCCGTGGCAGCCGATGCCATACAGAGCCACGAGTCCATCCAGACAACCGCTGAAACATTCATCGCAGAAACAGTCTTGTCCAGCCACGGCAGGTCACCCACCGCCAGGGCCGGAAGCCTCGATTCACGTTTACGCCTAAAAAAGTGCGACGAACCGCTGGAGGCCTTTCAGCCCGCAGGCGGTCGCTCACTGGGCAATACCACAGTCGGTGTCCGTTGCCAGGGAACACAACCATGGACGCTGTACGTGCCGGTAAAGGTCAGCATCCATGACACCGTTGTTGTTGCCGCACGTCCCTTGTCAAGAGGAATGATCGTTCAGGATCAAGATGTAAAATTGCTCGAAAAAGATCTGGCTAAAATTCGTTCCGGCTATTACAAGGACCTGTCACAAGTGATCGGCAAGCAGGTCATACGTACAGTCTCCATGGGTGCTGCAATCACGACACCCATGGTTAAACCTCAAATACAGATTAAACGGGGACAGCAAATAAGCCTGGTCGCCCGATCACACGGGCTGCAGGTACAGATGTCCGGGGAAGCATTGGCAGATGGCGCTTCCGGTGAACGCATACGAGTTCGCAACCTGAGCACAAAAAAGGTGATAGAAGGAATAGTGCAATCTGCAACAACGGTTCAGGTCGCCATGTAAGGATTAGTTCATGCAATCACCTGACCTTTAACACTGGACAAAATTGGAATATGTTTTGGCACCAGGAGCAGAGCATCATGAAAATTGATATCAACAACTCGTACACTCAACCGTCACACAACACCATCACCGGGCAGAAACCCCCTGCAGCACACAGTGAATCTGCCGCTGAAAAAGAGTCGGCCAGTCCAGGAAGAACTGACAGCGTAACAATATCAAGCGCTGCCAGACTTGTTGACGGATCATCCATGGCGGGTGACGCAGACCCCGTATTCGATACACAACGAGTGGCAAGGTTAAAAGCAACAATCCGTGCAGGTAATTACGTAATAAACCATGAACAGACTGCAGTGAAACTGCATGAGTTCACCTTAAAAGTGCAGTAGGAGCCCCCTTCCATGTCAACAAGGACCGGTATATCCCAGGTACACATGAGCAAGCTGCTGGAGCAGGAGCTAGCTGTCAGCAAGCAGTTAAAGCAGCTACTAACTGCCGAGCAAAACGCCATCACAGGTCGTGACATACCGGCTTTCGAGGAGATTCTAGAAAAGAAAAGGTTGCTACTGGAACGTGTACTTCAATATGAGAAGGAACGAATATTCCTGCTGGAGTCTGAAGGGTTAAAGCACAGCCCGGAGAGTATGGATGACTATATAAAAGAGTGTCGTGATGACGGCAGGCTCTCAGACCTGTGGCAACGACTGATGTCAATGGCAGCCAGCTGCCGCGATCATAACAAACAAAACCATCAACTGGTGGAACTCTGCAGCGAACATACCAGAAAAGCACTATGTATATTACGCGGCGAATCCATGGAAAAAAATGTGTACGGACCGGACGGCGAGTCCAATAATCCACATGGAAATCGTTCTATTGCTATAGTCTAGATTCGTAAACTGTTATTTTTAAATAGTTCAGGTTTTATCTGACTACTGCTTTTCATTAATTGTGTAGACAGGGAATAAGCTTCTGCAAGAATGCCTGAGCTGTGCTAATGAAAAATACCAGCACCTAATACACACCGGGCTGCGCCCTAGTTAGAGCCTACTCAGAAAATATAACCTATTGATATAAATGTAATAATGCATAGTTATGCGATATAATAATGCACGGAAAACAAGCTAATCCCACCAAAAACCGTG
>JASJGW010000127.1:0-6582 GCA_033791305.1 Gammaproteobacteria bacterium
CGAGACTGTAGACATCGCCGCAGGCGGCGAATATCGCCTGGAAGCAGAATATACCATCGAGGGCTAGTGTGGTGTAACGAATAACGTGTACGTATCAGCGAGACGAGAAGCCGTTAGCTGCAAGGCGCGTCTCGCCGGGAATGGTTTGCCCTTTACAAGAGACGCGACACCGCAGATGACGGCTTCTCGTCTCGCCCGGAGGGAGGCCCACAAATGATCCAATACTGCGTTGCAGCCTTTGTTAAGGGAATAGCCATTAACTGCAGGCTGCGTCTTGTCTTGGGTCATTTGTGGGCCTCTGATATGTGCACGTTATTCGTTACACCACACTAGACCGGTCTCAGTGGCTGTTTGGCTGTCTTTGCCCGAGGCTTGCGTTCGGGCAAGGTGCGGCGCAGGATCTTTATAACCTTCTCGGCCGTTGCACGGTAACCGGTCAGCTTGCCGCCATAGATGGCGACTGTTCTGGGTCCGGCGGTGTTATCAACGGACAGATGGGTTTCGCGGGAACGTTTGAAGGCGGCGCTTCCCGATGCGGGTAACACCCGCAGACCTGCAAACCTGTCCACGATGTACAGCGGGCGTTCCGGAAAATACCGGGCCATGACGGCAAGCAGGTAGTCTTCCTCCTCTGCAAGTGGACTGACCCGGGCCGGGTTTCCGTCGTATACATTCTCCGTTGTGCCCAGCATGGAATATTCGCCCCATGGCAACAGGAACACGGCGCGCCGGTCCTGTGGCGCTTCCATATAATAACAGCCTGCGGTGAGGCCTCCTTCCAGAACAAGATGCGTGCCCTGTACCAGCTCAACGTCAATACCAGCGGGTTGCGGACTGATGCGCGCCGCTATCGTATTGACCCACGGGCCACCGGCATTGACCAGCACCGCTGCCGTACAGCTTTTCTCGACAGCATTATCCCGGTAAAGAAGGTCAACGCCCTGCTTCCCGATGGTGGCAGCCAGAAACTCGGAAGGACAACACAGGTGTGCACCAAGATCGATGGCAGATTGCATAACGGCACGCGTCAGCCCGGCATCATTGGTCTGGGCATCGTGGTACTGGTAGACAGCCTGGAGCCTGTTGGTATCGAGGCCATCGAGTCTGTCCCACTGGTTGCGTGTTATTTTTTTGAATCGACTGGCACGATCAAGCCCCCCCAGTAAGGCGTACAGGGTGAGGCCGGCCCGGATAGCAAACGGGCGACGTGACGTCTCCGGGTAAATGGGTATATGGAACGGCTGCAGGTGGACAAGGTCAGGGGCAATCTGCAACAGGATTGCACGCTCGACCAGGCTTTCACGGACCAGTCCGAAATCATAGCCCTCGAGATAACGCAGGCCACCGTGAATCAGCTTGCTGGAACGGCTTGAGCTACCGGCTGCCAGTGCGGTTTGTTCCAGTAATAACACGGAATAGCCGTAACAGGCGGCCGCCTGGGCAACACCCACACCGTGTATGCCGCCACCGACAACCACAATATCATAATGATCAGTCACACTTGGTATTCCCGGTTCCAGGCTCAGGCAGCAACCGGGTGATCGCATTGGTTTCGATCAGCGGTATCCCCCGATCCAGGTACGCTTGCACCTCCACGGCATCATTGACGGTATAGATGACCCATTGCCATGGCCCCGGCCACCAGTCCTCTGACTTCGGTGGAAGGCGTTTATGATTGGTAAACAGGTATTCTGGACCCAGTTTGACAGCCCTGGAGTGGTTGGTAGCTGACCATTCAGGCAGCACCCAGCCGACGGGTATCCGGTGGTGTTGGTGAATATGGACCAGGGCATCGTAGTCAAAGGAGATCAGCACACACCGGGTTGCAACCGGCCTGAGGGTATCCATGATGGTATTAATGACGTGAGTCTGGCCGTGCGCAATCAGGCTGTCTGGCTTGATTTCAACGAACGCCTTCGCATCGGGCCATTGTTGCAGCAGCCCGACAAGTTCATCCAGCCGTGCAATCCGGAAATCCTGGTACCGGTCACCAAAACGCACCGGGTAACCGGCCGGGATTGCCTTGAGTGTTTCGTATTCTGTTGCCGTCACGACAACATCCTGACCGGTAATCCTGAGCAACGAGGGGTCGTGGCTGAGTACCGGGATACTGTCTGCCGTCAGTTGAACGTCTGTTTCGATATAGCGGGCACCGGCTGCTAACGCGGCCTCAAAGCCTGCCAGTGAATTTTCCGGCCAGCTATCCGGTTCACCGCGGTGGCCGATCAGCGCATCTTTCATGCCGTGTTCCACCAGTCTGCAATAGTCTGTGCGACAACCGGATTAATGAGGTAGCCGTAGGACTTGTGAACATTCAAACCCTTTTCATCCCGGTAGTGGTTGAAAATACCGGCTCGCTGGTCAGTGATACTTTCGATATGATTTTGTTCCACCATTTCCCTGAAATCATTGGCCAGCGAAGGGTCGAGTGCCACCAGGTCTCCGCGTGACGAGACATTCACCCAGGTCCGGATGTTGCCCGGGTAGTCCGGGACCTGATTGTCACGCAATCCAACCAATTGCCTTTGTACATAGTTCATCCCCAGCGGACTGCCGATAGTGAGCAGGCAGTCAACACAGTGCTCGATGTTTTCAAGGTGATGCAGTTCCCATAACGAATCGTAGGCAATGATGGACCCCATACTGTGACCGATTAATAATACCTTGTCGGCCTTGCCGGCAGCTTCCCTGAGTGGCTGTTTCTGAATGTCGCGGACGCTGCAGGCAATATCCCCGTGGTTTTTGAAATAAAGCTCGGTATCCCGGATGGATAATTTTATCCGTTCATCGGGTATCAGCGGGATGAGCCATGGCAGCAGGTCGCCGAGTTGATACAGGGTGCGAGCGAGCCGGTATCTTACCGTGCGAACAGCCTCTGTATCACTTTTCGGAAAAACATCCTGGCTCAGCAGCAGGTTAACCCACGGAGTGATCCGGTTTATATCACACTCCGTGTGGTAGAAATGCCGGTTCCATGCAACCAGGGAAAAACAGTCAGCCGCTTCGATCTCCCGGGCAATTTCAGGATTTATATTTTTGACGCCATGCAGCAGGCAACGCAGCAACTGTTCCCGGTGCTGGTCTGCAGGTGGCTTGGGATTCTTGCCGGGCACATAGATAATCTTTTTCAAGGCGGATCGTTTGTCCCTTCAATATCCCTGTGAACCGGATTATTAATTCAGAACGAGACCAGTTGCTCGCAGGTGGGTTCAGCACAGCAGTACCAGTTTTCCGACAGTCGTGGCACGGGTTTACCGGTATGTTCCAGGTCGAGTTCCGGTGCAGGCCGGTCCGCGGCTTCGTGTGACAGTGTCCAGATCCCCCTGAATATTTCTGCACGCGAAAGACCGTCTGCCTCTCCCTGCATGACCCAGGCTTGTATGTCCTGCTGCAGTTTGTCCACCCGTGGATCCGGGTTGGCCCAGGGGTGACCCAGGATGCTGGCATCAAACTCGCCTATCATGCCTTCCAGGTTATCGATGTCGAGAATACAGGACCCTGCCGGTATCAACAGCCGAATGGCTAACTGTACCGGTGCTACCGACTCGATCAGCTGCAGCTCGACGATGTGGCGGAGCAGTTCCAGGTAGATCTCCAGTATCGTCCAGGGTGTGAATGCAACAAAGGTCGGCGTCAGATCAATGTGTATTTCGCGCAGGTATGCAAGGGCATTAATGAAGTCTGCGCGTGTATGCCCCTTGTCAAGATAACCGAGGATGGTATCGTCAACCGCCTCGACAGCCGCCAGGATAAACAGACAGCCGGTTTCCTTGAGAACCTTCACCTCTTCCGGGTACTTCACGATGTGTTCAATCTTTATGGTTGCGTCATAGGTAAGCGCCGGGAATTCCCGGTGCATTGCGCGGACAATCTTGAGCGCATGGCCGGGGCCGTTAAAGAAGTCCGGATCACCAAACGAGATATGCTGTGCCCCGTCTTCAACCTGGTTCCTGATATCAGTTAAAACGATATCTGCGGGAATGACGTAGAACTTGCCGTTGTACACGGGCACCACGGGACAATGCGTGCAGTGGTACTTGCAGCCGCGGGTCGTCTCTGCAAAGCCGACCGTCAGGGTGCTGCCATCAGGGTTGATGAGGCTGGCATATTTTGACAGGGCGGGTAGCTTGCTGCGGTCAGGTACAATAAATTCAATTTTCTCCAGGCAGGTTTCGGGTTCCGTCTGTGTATCCCCCTTGCCTGCCTGAATGCGTTTTGCCATGGAGACCAGTCCGTTCTCGAATTCACCCCCCAGAACGGTTTGCACACCCAGGGAACGGAACAGCTCTGCATTCATGGGTGCGTACAACCCATACACACACAGGCGGGCATCCGGTGCGAGTTCCTTTATCTTCGGGAGCGCCTCGATGGCAATGCGGGTCGACGTGTGCATGGCAATATAGATGGCAACGACATCGGTACCGGGACCCAGGCAGGTGTCGAGTGTCTGTATGGAAAGATCACAACAGTTCACCGTGTACCCGGCCCTTTGCAGAAAAGCGGCCGGCTCGGCAAGACCAAAAGGTTGACGCCCGAGCTCATAGGGATTGATAAGTGCTATATTCATTGTTTATATATCAATATAATACGTAAACTAATTAGAAACAGGATTATATGTATCGCCATGCCTAGCAAGGGGGCAAGCAGTCAACGACATGTTGTCGTGGACGGGACAGAATACAGTAACCGACAGTTGTTTGTTCTTTGCTTGCTTCGCCGACTGTCCGGCGCATAGAATTCGCACGCATTGCAAACTGCATTGCGTAAATTAAAAGGAATTCATATGGCTGTCTACAAAGGTTTGACATGGTTCGGATTTTTACTGCGCCTGATCGCGGCGTCCATACTTGTCTTCGCGAGCTATAACCCTTCAGGGTATTCCTACTATCACTGGGTCAGTGAGCATATCTCCAACCCGACACCGTGGATGGCAATGGCTGGCATCCTGCTGTTGATCGGCTGGACCATCTTTCTGCGCGCCACTTCACGTTCCCTGGGCATGTTTGGCCTGTTGCTTGCCGCGGCCTTTATGGGCGTACTGCTGTGGATGATGATTGACTGGGGCTGGTTTCATGCGGACAGTCTCAAGTCAGTGACCTACATCGTCCTGATCGTCCTGTGCTGGATACTTGCCATTGGTGTTTCCTGGTCACACATCAGGCGGCGTATCACGGGCCAGGTTGATGTGGATGAAGTCGAAGGGGACCTTTGAGCACACAATACCCATGACGTCCAATGCCGACATCCAGTATATCGACACGCAAGCCGGTCTGGATGCTTTCTGCAAACAGCTGCGATCGGCTGAATGGATTGCGCTGGATACCGAATTCCTCCGGGAAAAAACCTACTACCCGAAACTCTGTCTGCTGCAGATTGCAACACCGGAAACTGTTGCCTGTATTGATCCCATTGCACTTGACGACCTTTCCCCGTTACTTGAAATCATCTTTGACGAAGGGATTACCAAGGTCATGCACTCGGGCAGACAGGATATGGAGATCTTCTTCAATATCCATGGCAGACCTCCCTCCCCGGTATTTGATACCCAGATAGCGGCCCTGCTGCTCGGTTACGCAGACCAGATCGGCTATGCCAATCTGGTCAAGGAGATGCTGGGGGTCGAGCTGGATAAACTGCACACCCGTGCCGACTGGTCACTCCGTCCCCTGTCGGCAGACCAGTTGCAGTATGCCGCCGATGACGTGGTGTATCTGGCAGACATTTACCAGAGAATGACAGCACAGCTAACTGATATGGGGCGACTTGCGTGGCTGTCCGAGGATTTTGAGCACCTGGCCAGTCCTGGCCTGTACGGCAATCCACCTGATCAGGCATGGCTCAAGGTAAAGGGGGGCAATCGTCTGAAGGGGGCCAGCCTGGCTGCGCTCCAGGCCCTGGCAAAATGGCGGGAAACCACCGCACAACAGAAAAACAGGCCCAAAGGCTGGATATTACGCGATGATGCACTGATTGATATTGCACGTCACCGGCCAGCGTCAATGGAAGCACTGGGCAAGATTCGGGGGCTGGGTGAAGGGCTGGTCAGGAATTCCGGCAAGGTGCTGGTGGAGCTTGTCAGGGATGCTGCCAGCAGGCAGCCTGTCCCCTTCGCTGATACCGGCAGGCGGTTAAAACCCACACCCGATCAGAATGCACTGGTGGATGTCATGATGGCCCTTGTGAGAATGAGCGGCGAACAGAATAATCTGAACCCGGCAGTACTCGCATCGCGCAAACAACTGGAGCAGCTGGTGCATGGGGAAACGGATATCAATGTGATGCAGGGATGGCGTAAAAAATTCGTTGGCGAACAATTGGCCAGGTTTCTGGATGGCGATCTGAATCTGTCTGTGGTCGACGGCAAACTGGTTGCTGTTACTTGATTCAGGCAGGTGGTACCCATAAAAAAACAGCTTGGGATGATCACCCAAAATAACGAATCAAACACCTTAACTATAGCTAGTAACATACTGTAAAATATTGTTATTTTACTTTATATTTTGTCTGTCTGGGCTCCCTATGATTCCCCTGCAGCGTGAAATCGTTTCGCCATATACGCAACGATGTCCCTGGATGAAACGA
>JASJGW010000128.1:0-4779 GCA_033791305.1 Gammaproteobacteria bacterium
AGCCGACATTGCCAGGAAGTTCGATGAAATTGTCAGTTTCTCCGAGTTGGAAGACTTTATCGACACGCCGATCAAGCGCTATAGCTCGGGAATGAAAATACGACTGGCCTTCGCTATTGCCACCAGCGTGGAGGCCGAAATTCTCATCATTGATGAAGTACTGGCAGTCGGTGACCTTGCATTCCAGCGTAAATGTTTTGAGCGTATGGAAAATCTGATCAAGAACAGTGGCAATACCGTGTTGATCGTCAGCCACAATATTCGCCAGATTGAACGCATGTGCTCAAGGGTGCTGCTGCTGGATCAAGGCAAGGTACTCGCAGACGGTTTGCCCCTCGAGGTCGCCGACCTGTTCTACCGACTTAGTAACGAAAAGATCAGTGCCGACCACAAGAAGAACCAGAGAGGGAAAATACACAAGTTCTCTTCAGGTGAAATCGAGCTGCTTTCGGTCAAAATACTCAATCAGCAGGGACAACCTGCCGACTCTCTGCCTTCCGGTGGCGAACTAAGGGTGCGAGTAAATTTCAGGGTAAGCCAGCCTCTGCAAAAACCAGAGATTGTTGTCGGCACGCATACAACCGATTTTTTCTACCTGAGCGCCTCATCCACAGCACTGATTGAAGACCGGCCCGATCTCGACATTGGTACACATGAAGTGGAATATATTGTTCCCTCATTCCCTCTTGTAGCAGGGACATACTGCGTCCGGTTCGCAATCTTTGATCAACATCAACGCAAGGTTTTTACTGGAGAGACGCTTAATATATTCACAGTATTGCCGTCCCCTGCGGATATAAAAGATGCGCCAATGCGAAGACTGCATCTGCCAACCCAATGGCTCCTCGACGGTGTACCGCATAACAGCCCTATCGCAGCGCCTGCTGAAATAGCCGGCACTTAATCAGCAGTCCGGCTTAATTAAGCATGGAAAATAGCAAGCAACCGCTAATCTCGGTCATTATGGCCTGCTATAATGCAGCCGCCTACGTGGAAGAGGCGATTACAAGTGTGCTGCGGCAGACATACTCGCATACCGAGACCATTGTGGTTGACGATGGCTCCCAGGATACCTCCACCGATATCGTAAAACGCCTGATGGAGACCTACCCGGGTCGGGTCAGACTGAAACACATCAAACATTCGGGACCCTATCCTGCCAGGAACCTGGGACTGAGCCATGCACGCGGTGACTATATCGCTTTCCTGGACGCAGACGACTGGTGGCGGGAAGATTGTCTGGAAAAACTCCTGACTACTCTGCAGGATGAAGCAGCAGACCTGACCTACTGCGGCTGGCAGAATGTCGGAGAACACATACTGAGTCCGGAACCCCACATTCCTCCGGCCCACGAAAAGGAGGATCCGGTAGCCGCATTCCTGAAGAGTTGTCCCTGGCCAATCCATGCAGCCCTGGTTCGCCGGTCCGTGCTGGACGCAGTGAAAGGTTTCTCTGAGCGACTTTTTTCCTCAATGGACTACGATCTCTGGCTGCGCATCCTGGCACACACCAGCAATATCGTGCGGGTACCCGAGGTAATGGCCTACTATCGCTGGCACGGAGATGGCCAGATTTCTGCAACCCGCTGGAAACAGGTACTGGATGCCCTGCAAATAAGGCGTGATTTCGTCACACAACACCCTGACATGGTGAAGCACCTGTCAAACGAGTCCCTGTACACACTCATAGATGGCCAGCTGTTGAGCGAAGCCTATCGCACCTATTGGAGCCGTGATCTTGTAAATGCACAGAAGCTGTTCAGGGCGGCATTTGCACAACATGCATGGCACACCAGGGATCTCAAATACGTGCTCCCGGCACTCTTGCCCTCCAGAGTATTCCAGGGGATCGTCGGTTTGGCCGGCACATCACGAGGTACAGGCTGAATGGTACCCGCGGCTGAACGTATTCCGGTACTCATGTATCACCGTATCGGCACATCTCATAACGAGTGGGAGAGTCGCTACTGTATACCGCCGGACCAATTTGCCAAACATATGTACTATCTGGCAAAGCGGGGAATGCGGGCTTGCTCTCTTACAGACTTCTTTGCCTGGCTTGACCGGAAACAAACCCTGCCCGAGGGCAGCTTCCTGCTCACATTTGATGATGGATTCATGGGCGTATATGAACATGCAGCACCAGTACTGCAGGAACTGAACTGGCCCGCTACAGTTTTTCTGGTCAGCAGGCTGATAGGCAAGCGGGATGAGTGGTGCCAGACCCAAAACCCGAGCGGGGCTACCTTCCCCCTGCTGGCACATGAACATATCAGCACCATGCGAGAAACGGGATTTACCTTTCAGTCCCACACGCGTCTGCACCCCGATCTTACTACCCTGTCAGATGATGATCTGACTGAAGAACTTGCCGGTTCTCGCCAGGATCTGGAAGATT
The DNA here is from genome assembly GCA_033791305.1 of Gammaproteobacteria bacterium. Taxonomy (GTDB): domain Bacteria; phylum Pseudomonadota; class Gammaproteobacteria; order UBA9214; family UBA9214; genus UBA9214. The sequence continues at coordinate 2,399 of JASJGW010000128.1, forward strand.
TGCTCGGAGAACAAGTGCGCTACCTGGCCTACCCCTACGGCCGTCTTAACGAGCATGTCCTCGACACCACCCGGGCAGCCGGCTATGAAGCGGCATTCTCGACACAGCCTGGCTTTAATCGCCGCGACATTAATCATTATCGCATCCGCCGCCTTGACGTTTTCGGGACCGATACCGCCACCATGCTTGCCCGTAAAATATTCTTTGGCAGTAACGACGGTTCCTGGCACCAGACCTGGCGATACTACAAGGGTCGCGTTGCAGAAAAGCTGGGGCTCTGACATCGGATGACTGACAAAACAACAGCGTCGGGCAGGCAGGAATCCAGTCTCATCACCGTTGCCCTGTGTACGCACAATCATGCAGACAGACTGCCTCGCACACTTGCCGACCTGGGGAAATTAACACCGCCTACCAGCCCCTGGGAGATTCTGCTTGTGGATAACGCCAGTACAGACAATACGCCAGCATTACTGGCAGACACCGCCTGGCGACCACAGGGCATACCGGTACGAATATTGCGTGAACAGCGCCTTGGCCTGTCCAACGCCCGCAATCGTGCCATCAAGGAAGCCCGGGGGAAATACCTGCTCTTTGTCGATGACGATGAAACTCCCGACCCGCAATGGCTCACAGCATACGAACACGATATGCTCGCTTACACACCGGACGCCCTGGGTGGACGGATCGATGTACTGTTCGAGCATGGTGAACGCCCTTCCTGGCTGCAGGACGAATTGCTTGGTTTTCTGGGCCACCTGGATCACGGTGAAGGCTGCTGGCTGAATGATCCCGACACTCCTTTTTACGGTGGTAATTTTGCAGTACGGATTGATATATTTCCTGAAGTCGGTGAATTCGATGCTGACCTCGGACGTAAAGGTCAGGTCAACACCGGCGGTGAAGATACCGAGTTCTATCGTCGACTTATTTCCAGCAACTACAGGGTACGCTGGGTTCCTGATGCCATCATTAACCACCGTATCCGCGCCGACAAACTATGGAGAAACTACTTCCTTGACTTGCATTATCGACAGGGGATGTCAGAAGGTTCACGCACGCGTGGCGACAGGAAACGGCTGCCGCCCAAATATCTGTTTGGCCAACTGGCCCGCGCAACAAAAATTGCCTTACAACGTCGTTTTAAACAGGGGAAGGACTACTCCTTGCGCCTGGAAATGAATGCAAGCTACTTCCTTGGTTACATAAAGGGATGGATCGCCCGATAACCCGGGCTTATTGCACCACTTTGAATATAACCAGCTAACCAGATGCCTACACATAAAACAAAAGTCTTTGGTATAGGACTCTCCAAGACAGGTACAACCAGTCTGGCCCGTGCTCTGGACATTCTGGGATACCGCACCAGGGATTTTCTTGGTGTCACCAGATATATCACTGGAGATCTGTCATCTGTTAATCTGGATGAAATAGACGCACATGATGCCTTCACTGACACGCCCATACCAAGCTTCTATAAAGAACTGGATAAACACTATCCAGATTCGAAGTTCATCCTGACCACCAGAGACTCGGCTGGCTGGCTTAAATCATGCAAGAAGCAATTCACAGAACGTATAGTTGCCCGGCAAAACGAAGCAACAAGTCAATTACACACCGACCTCTATGGCTGTTTCGCATTTGATCCGGATAAATATTCAAGTGGTTACACTCGTCATGTAAACGGGGTACTGGATTATTTCAAAGACAGACCGGACGATCTGCTAATCGTTGATATTTGCGGAGGGGAACAAAACTGGGTAAAGCTGTGTGCCTTTCTGGGACGACCAGTCCCTGATACCCCTTTTCCCGTAACCAATGTATCTGCCATTCAATGGATGAACATACAGAATATTGTGTCACTGGCAAAGCAGGCCGGGCAACAAATCAACAAAATTTACGAGAAGGATTTCCACCATCGACAGACGAACCCGAACCCCGGTCTGACTAACCGCTTGCAAGCAGGCTTGTCCCGAATAGTATCAATATTCCGCAACCCTCAACATCAGGATAACGCCCGACTACAAAAAGTCACACGGACATCATGCAAGATTATCATTGACGGTCTAAAAAAGATGAACCCCTCGATTCCCGTGATTACACCGGAAAACACTGATACCCCCTATTCAGAAAGAATGAACTGGGGATATGTCTGGCTGGTGGACCCACTCAATGGTAGCGAAGCGTTTGTTAACCACAACGGCAATTTTACCGTAAATATTGCCCTCATCGAAGGCGGCAGACCTATCTGGGGTGTTATATACAATCCGCTGAGTGATACTGTTTATTATGCCAAGGGGGCAAGCGGGAGTTATAAAATTGTCGGTAACAATGAGCCGGAAGAGCTTGCCCTGACAGGAGCGACCAGCGGTGAGAGCAAT
>JASJGW010000129.1:0-8211 GCA_033791305.1 Gammaproteobacteria bacterium
AGACCGAGGATCTCCGAGTCGCCTGCGGGAGGCGGATAGTTGCCCTCGCGCTGGACAATATCCGGACGATTCACCGAGGTGGCCGCAACCTTGACAAGTACCTGCCCGGCAACTGGCGACGGCCTCTCCGTCGCTCCGATGCGCAGCACATCCAATGCACCATATGCGCTGATTAAAACAGCCTTCAAAGCGTCTCCACCCGGACTGCGCAGAACTTGAACTCGGGTATCTTGCCGAACGGATCCAGGGCCTGATTGGTTAGCACGTTGGCCGGCGCTTCCGCATAGCAGAAGGGAATAAACACCAGGCCACCGGGTATCGCACTATCGGCCCTGGCACGCAGTTCGAGAACCCCGCGACGAGTCGACACCCTGACCATGTCACCGGGCTCGATGTTCATCCGGGACATATCATCGGGCGACAGGCTGACGACCGCTTCCGGCTCCAGCTCGTCGAGCACCGTAGCGCGCCGGGTCATCGCCCCGGTGTGCCAGTGCTCCAGCTGCCGCCCGGTGGTCAGGATCATGGGAAAGGCTTCATCGGGCAACTCGTCCGGCGGGATGATACTGGCCGGCACCAGCTTGCCGCGGCCCGTCGCCGTGGGAAAACCGTCGCTGAAAACGATCTCGTCCCCGGGCAGGTCCGGAGCCTTGCAGGGATAGGTCACGGACTCCTCCATGGACACACGCTCCCAGGTGATATTGTCCAGAGACGGCATGGTGCTGGCCATCTCGGCGAAGATCTCGCCCGGTCCGTCATAACTCCACTGGCAACCGATGCGCCGGGCAAGCTCGTTGGTGATCCACCAGTCCTGGCGCGCCTCTCCCGGCAACTCCACGGCCTTGCGGCCGCGCTGCACCTGGCGGTTGGTATTGGTCACAGTGCCATCCTTCTCGGGCCAGGCAGATGCGGGCAGCACAACGTCGGCGTGGAAAGCGGTCTCCGTCAGGAAGATGTCCTGCACCACCAGATGCTCCAGACCGGCCAGCGCATCGCGCGCATGCTGGACGTTGGGATCCGACATGGCCGGGTTTTCGCCCATGACGTACATGCCCTTCAGCTTGCCGGCATGAATGGCCTCCATGGTCTCCACCACGGTCAGTCCCTTGTGCGGGTCCAGGGGCGTGCCCCAGATGTCCTCAAAGCGCAGGCGAATATCGTCGTTCTCCACCAGCTGATAGTCCGGCAGCATCATCGGGATCAACCCCGCGTCCGATGCCCCCTGAACGTTGTTCTGACCACGCAGCGGATGCAGGCCGGTACCCGGCCGCCCCACCTGCCCGGTTATCAGGGCGAGCGCAATCAGGCACCGGCAATTGTCCGTCCCGTGGATATGCTGGGAGACGCCCATACCCCAGAAAATGATAGAGGCACTGGCGCTGGCATAGGTGCGTGCCACCGTGCGCAGGGTGTCGGCATCGATGCCACAGATGGGTGCCATGGCCTCCGGCGTGAAGGCCTCGACATGTGCCTTGAGGCTCTCAAAACCCTCGGTATGGGCATCGATGTAGGACTGATTATAGAGCTTCTCGGACACGATCACGTTCAGCATGGCATTGATCATGGCCACGTCGCTGCCCGGCTTGAACTGCAGCATGTGGGTGGCGTGTCGCTTGAGCGCCATCCCGCGCGGATCCATGACGATCAGGGTGCCGGTCTTCGCCGCCTGCTTGAAATAGGTTGCCGCGACGGGATGATTCTCGGTCGGGTTGGCACCGATCACGATGACCACCTCTGCATCCTTGACGGCACTAAAGGGTGCGCTCACGGCGCCTGAACCAACGCCCTCGAGGAGTGCGGCCACCGAGGATGCATGACACAGGCGCGTGCAATGGTCCACGTTGTTGGTGCCGAACCCGGTACGGACCAGCTTCTGGAAGATATAGGCCTCTTCATTCGAGCACTTTGCCGAACCGAACCCGGACAGCGCGTTTCCACCGTCACGGTCGCGGATGGTCTTGAGGCCGTTGGCCGCCAGCTCCAGCGCCTCTTCCCAGCTTGCCTCCCGGAAATGGCTCAGCGGGTTCTTCGGGTCCATATCCAGATCGCCGCGCTTGGGTGCGTCATCGCGACGGATCAGGGGTCGGGTCAGGCGCTGCGGATTGTTGATGTAGTCGAAACCAAAACGGCCCTTCACGCACAAACGGTTATCGTTGGAGGGTCCCGCGCGTCCCTGTACAGCGGCGATCCGGTTATCTCTTACCTGGTAGGTCAGCTGGCAACCAACGCCACAGAAGGGGCAGATACTGTCAATTTCCTTGAGTCCTGCGGTGTTACCGATGCCCTGCTCGTCTACCAGCGTCGCCTCCATGAGGGCACCGGTAGGACAGGCCTGCACACACTCGCCGCAGGCGACGCAGGTACTGGCACCCATGGGGTCGTCCTGATCGAAGACGATTTTTGCATGGTGCCCGCGAAATGCCATACCAATCACGTCGTTGACCTGCACTTCCCGGCAGGCGCGCACGCACAGGTTGCAGTGGATACAGGCATCCAGCGACACCCGCATGGCGGGGTGGCTGGTATCCGGCGCATGCGACGCCCTGGCGGGGAAACGGCTGTCGCTGATACCGAGACGGTCGGCCCACTGCCAGAGAGGTGAGTTGTTGTCATGAGCAACTTCCCGTGCCGGCTGATCTGCCACCAGCAATTCCATGACCATACGCTGAGCGGTCCGGGCACGCTCACTGGCCGAGTGGACCTTCATACCCGCGGTGGGCTTGCGCAGGCAGGAGGCACCCAGTACGCGCTCCCCCTCGATCTCAACCATGCAGGCGCGGCAGTTGCCATCGGCCCGGTAGCCCGGCTCCGGCGAGTAGCACAGGTGCGGGATATCAGTACCGCAACGCCTGGCAACCTGCCAGATAGTCTCGTCGGGTCCGGCCTCGACATCCTTGCCATCCAGGGTGAAGCGGATTGTGTCAGTCATGAGAAGTCCTCGCGAAAGTACTTGAGCACCGAGTTGATCGGGTTACCGGCGGCCTGCCCGAGGCCACAGATGGACGCATCCGTCATGGCTTTGGACAATTCGGACAGCAGCCCTTCATCCCATTGGTCACGGGACATCAGCTTGACGGCCTTCTCGGTACCTACCCGGCAGGGTGTGCACTGACCGCAGCTCTCGTCCTCAAAGAAACGCATCAGGTTGAGTGCGACGTCCTTCATATTGTCTGCCTCGCTGAACACCACGACCGCAGCGGAGCCAATGAAACAGCCGTACTCTTCCAGGGTGCCGAAATCCAGCGGCACATCACCCAGCGAGGCCGGCAGGATGCCCCCGGATGCACCACCGGGGAGATAGGCCTTGAAGGTGTGACCGTCCTGCATGCCACCGCAGAACTCCTCGATCAGTTCCTTGATGGTGACGCCCGCGGGGGCCAGCTTGACACCCGGCTCCCTGACCCGGCCTGAAACGGAATAGCTGCGCCAGCCCTTGCGGCCGTTACGACCGGCCCCGGCGAACCACTCGGGACCGCGCTCGATGATGTCGCGTATCCAGTACAGGGTCTCGACGTTGTTCTCCAGGGTAGGACGCCCGAACAGCCCCACCTCCGCGACATAGGGTGGCCGGTTGCGCGGCAGACCGCGCTTGCCCTCGATCGACTCGATCATTGCGGATTCCTCACCGCAGATATAGGCACCGGCACCCCTGCGGATCTCCACATTCAGATTGCCCAGCAGGCCATCGGCCTCGAGGCGTGCAATTTCCTTCTTCTTGATCGCCCGGATCGCCGGATATTCGTCGCGCACATAGACGTAGCAGTTCGCCGCTTCTACCACCCAGGCGGCAATCAGCATACCTTCCAGGAAGCGATGGGGATCACGTTCCAGATAGTGGCGGTCCTTGAAAGTGCCAGGCTCGCCTTCATCACAGTTGACCGCCATCATGCGCGGACCTTCATAGCCGCGCACGATGCGCCACTTGCGACCGGTCGGAAAGCCCGCTCCACCCAGACCACGCAGTTCCGAGTGTTCCAGCGCCGTGATCATTTCCTCGACGGTCCGTTGCCCGGACAGGCATTCACGCAGCAGTGTGTAGCCACCGCCCGCGACATAGGCATCGTAATCAATGTAATCCGGGACCTGGTGTTCAGTGTGCCCCGCGCGGATCGCATCGAGCACGGCGCTGCTGCTCGTGTCCAGCAAGTGGTTGTGACCAACCTCGGCCACAGGAGCATTGTCACAACGCCCCATGCAGGGTGCATACAGGACGCGCACCTCGCGCCCGGTTTGCTTCAGCAGTTCTGCCAGCAGGGTCCGGGCACCGGCCATCTCACAGGCGATGCCATCACATACACGCACCGTCAGTGGCGGGGGCGCCTCATCACCCTCCCTCACCACATCAAAATGGGCATAGAAGGTCGCGACCTCATAGACCTCGGTTTGCGCCAGACGCAACTCCTCCGCCAGTGCCGCCAGATGGCGTGCAGACAGATGTCCGTAGCGGTCCTGCAGCAGATGCAGATACTCGATGAGCAGGTCGCGGCGTCGGGGTGCGCCCCCCAGCAGTGTCCGCACTTCCATCAGCGCCGTCAGGTCTACCTGCCGGCCTTTCGGCGTTTTCCGGGTTCTCTTCCTGCCTGCACCCGGATGGCCGCGCTTGATTGCTGGCTGCATGGACTCTGTCATCACTTCACCTCCGACTGGTTGTCTGCTACTGCCGCACCTGCTTCTCTGCAAACATCAACAACGTTTTCCGCTGTGCACCGGGAAACCTGCTATAAAAGCCACATGGCATCCTGACGGGAGCAAAAAACTGCACATTAGCGTCAAGCCCTTTATGCGCGTTACTCGGTACTTGTTGTATATTGTATACCAGATTATCCTGCATGCAAGCAGTGTATTTTCTCCATGGCCAATCAGGATCGGCTGCAGGTATCATGTTTACGCTAGATTTTTTTTAGTATACTGTATACCAAATATTTATCCAGTACTGACCCCATCCTGGCTTCATTCCAGACATTCCTGCTGAGCCAGGGCCACGAAACAGATATACAGGAGATAAGAGATGAATCTCGATCGCGTCAGTTCCGGTCTCGACTGCCCAAACGATTTCTACGTTATCGTCGAAATTCCAACCCACTCCGACCCCGTGAAATACGAGGTCGACAAGGACACCGGCGCCATGTTCGTGGACCGCTTCATGACCGCGGCGATGCATTATCCCTGCAACTACGGTTATGTACCCCACACCCTGTCAAAAGACGGCGACCCGCTGGACGTGCTGGTATTAACCCCGGTACCACTCATCAGCGGTTCGGTGGTGCATTGTCGCCCGGTTGGTGTACTGAAGATGACTGACGAATCCGGCGACGATGCCAAGGTGCTTGCAGTGCCAACCGACAAGTTGTGCAAGAACTATCGCGACGTGCAGGATTTCCGCGACCTTTCACCCACGATTCTGGATCAGATCGCGCACTTCTTTGGACATTACAAGGATCTGGATGAAGGTAAATGGGTGCGCGTAGAGGGCTGGGGCGGTATTGATGAAGCCAAGCAGGAAATCAATGACAGTATAGAGATGTATAAAAACTCACCGGAAAAGCCGCATTTCTAGACAGCATTGTTCACCACCAGGCCAACAGCGTCATGCAGCATTCATTTCACCATGTACCAACGAAGAACCATTCGATTGGCTAGCCGGCGTACGCCACTGTTAGCGGTGACGCTGTCTTTCCACGCTTGCGAGTTTTTCGGCCATGCGCTGTTCGCGGTCCACCCGCGTGCCCACCTGCAGACAGGTGTGGATCCGGGGTGCGCCCTCGCCGTGAACCACCTCGTGGCAACGTTTAATAGCGGCAAACACGTCTTCCCACTCCCCTTCCACGTTGGTGCTGTTGCAGTTGACCTCAAAGGTCAGGCCCGATTCCTCAAGCACTCGCTCAATGGCCGCAACAAAGGGCGAGACCGAAATACCCGCATCAATGGGTACCAGGGTAAAGCCAACGATAGCATGCATAGACAGCGCTCCAGGCAGATCAAGAACAGATTTCCATTATACCCTGCTGAGCATCGCATGCGAGGCTTCACGCCTGTCCGGCGGAATACTGGAAAACATCAATATGGATGGCTATTGTGGATGCCAGACGAGACGCCCGGAACCAACACCACAGTCCGCTGGCAAACAAGATCAAAATTGTTTGCCGGCCAGTCTATACATGCAAACCCATCCACTTCGTGATCATTCCCCGAGGAACATTTTATGCAGCAGATAGAACACATCAAAGAATTCGGTGGCTGGCTCAACCGCTACCGGCATACCTCCGACACCTGCAGTTGCGACATGCGATTCTCCGTTTACCTGCCACCCCAGGCCGCCAGTGAACGGGTCCCGGTGGTGTACTGGCTATCCGGCCTCACCTGTACCGACGACAACGCGCGCACCAAGGGTGGCATGCAGCACTATGCTGCCGAACTGGGGCTGGCACTGGTGTTCGCCGATACCAGTCCGCGCGGCACTGACGTCGCGGATGGACAAAACCGCTACGACCTTGGCAAGGGGGCGGGATTCTACGTAAACGCCACCCAGGCACCCTGGTCACGGCACTACCAGATGTACGATTACGTCACCCGGGAACTGCCGGAACTCATAGAAAGCGAACTGCCGGTACTGCCGGGCATCAAGTCCATTAGCGGCCACTCCATGGGAGGTCATGGCGCGCTCATCTGTGCCCTGAAAAACCCGGGGGCCTACCGCTCTGTGTCGGCCTTTGCCCCGATATGTAACCCCTCTGTCTCTAACTGGGGGCAGGAATGCTTCGAAGCCTATCTCGGCGAGGACCGGGAAGCCTGGCAAGCCTATGATGCTACCGATTTGGTGACAAATGGTGCGCCACCGATCCCGCTGCTCATCGACAGCGGTACCGGCGACCAGTTTCTGGCCGAGGAACTCTATCCGCAAAACCTGGAGGCTGCCTGCAAGGCACGCGACTTCCCGCTGACCCTGCGCATGCAGGAGGACTATGACCACAGTTACCATTTCATCGCCACCTTCATCGGCGAACACCTCGCCTACCACGCCGACAAGTTAAACGGCGGTGATAACACCGCTTGATGCAAATCACAGCCCGGAACAATCGAGCTTAATTCCTGCAGAGGGAAGCAGACATGCCCTATACCGAAACATCTGACATAAACATTCATTACCAGCACCAGGGAACAGGTTGTCCGGTCCTGTTTATTGGCGGTGTCGGCGGCGACCTGCGCAGCCAGCCGAACGTGTTCAACAGCCAGCTTGCAGACAATTTCGAAATCCTTGCTTTTGACCAGCGCGGCACCGGCCTCACCGACAAACCCGACATCACCTGCACGCTGGAACAGTACGCGCAGGACGCCGCAGCGGTTATGGACGCTGTCAACTGGGACAGCGCTCATGTCGTTGGTGTCTCCTTCGGCGGCATGGTCGCCCAGGAACTGGCGCTGATGCATCCAGAGCGGGTGCGCAGTCTGGTGCTTTGCTGCACCACGGCCGGTGGTGCCGGCGGTTCTTCCTACCCGATCCACGAACTGTCCAGTCTCTCTCCTGACGAACGCGCGCGGAAGATGCTGGCTATCGGGGACAACCGTTACAATGAAGCATGGCAGGCAGCACACCCCGAGGAGACGGAGCGCATGCTGCAGGAGCGAGCAGCGGACGCATCCCCCTTCCTGAAGGAACCGGGGGGTATCGTCGGCATAACCCGCCAGATAGAGGCGCGCAGCCACCACGATACCTACGACCGCCTGCCGTCAATCCGTATCCCGGCCCTGGTTTGCGGCGGAAAGTACGATGACCAGGCCAGGCCAGAGGCGGTCAGAAACATGCATGGCCAGATACCGGCGGCAAAATTATGCTTCTTCGAGGGAGGGCACCCATTCCTTAGCCAGGATCCGGACGCCTACAAGACCATTGCCCGGTTTCTGCAGCGTCATTGCAGCGCTTCGAGCTAAGTAGTGTCCGTCCACAAAGAATAACTCTCGCCAAGACGCAAAGATCGCAAAGTTATAACGTATTGTTATAAAAAACATAAACAATTCTTACTTGGCGTCTTTGCGTCTTGGCGAGAGAAATTACAGCATTTATGGATGGATACTAGGTATGTGCACAATCCACGTTCAAACGGTTACTATACAACCCGCCTGCAATCTCGAGACAGCACCCGATCTGTTTGTAATACGCCTGGCAAACAAAACACCGGCCTGTCTCAACAAACACAGCATATTTGCCAGTCG
>JASJGW010000130.1:0-7986 GCA_033791305.1 Gammaproteobacteria bacterium
ATAATTATTGCTGTGTTGTCCATGTTGCAGGCAACCCTGACCATGCCCGGTATCGCGGGTATCGTGCTGACGGTGGGTATGGCCGTCGATGCCAATGTGCTGATTTTTGAACGCATACGTGAAGAACTGCGTAACGGCAACAGTCCGCAGGCCAGTATACAAGCGGGTTATGAGAAGGCCTTTTCCACCATTGCTGATGCCAATGTCACCACCCTGATAGCAGCGGTTGTACTGTTGAGCTATGGCACCGGCGCCATCAAGGGGTTTGCCGTGACACTGTCAATCGGTGTTGTCACCTCCATGTTTACCGCCATATTGGGAACGCGTGCGGTAATTAACCTGATTTACGGCGGCCGGCGGCGTGTGGCCCGCCTGTCGATCTGATTGCCTGAAGGATTAAATGACGATGCAACTATTAAAAGGAAAACTGGCGATAGACTTCATGAGCAAGCGGCGTTATGCCATGATCATTTCTGCAGCCGTGTTGATAATATCCATCGGTGCGTTAGTCACCAAGGGCCTGAATTTCGGTGTTGATTTTACCGGGGGTACCTTGATAGAGGTAGGGTATCCACAGGCGGTGGAACTGGAAGGCATACGTGATGCCCTGGCGGCCTCCGGCTTTGAGGGTGCGCAGGTACAGCATTTTGGCTCATCACGCGATGTGCTGGTGCGGATCGCACCACAGGCAGGTAAAGACACCGTGGCGCTCAGCGAGAATGCATTGAGTGTGTTACGCCAGCAAAATACCGCAATGGAAATGCGGCGGATTGAGTTTGTCGGTCCTCAGGTTGGTGAGGAGCTTACCGAGCAGGGTGCCCTGGCCATGATTTATGCGCTGATCGGTATTCTAATTTACATCATGGTAAGGTTTCAGTGGCGATTTGCGCCGGGTGCGGTTGTTGCGCTGGTACATGATGTGCTCATCATTATCGGTTTCTTTGCCTTGTTCCAGTTTGATTTTGATCTTACCGTGCTGGCCGCGTTGCTGGCGGTCATCGGTTACTCACTGAATGACACCATCGTGGTGTTTGACCGTATTCGCGAGAATTTTCGCAAGATGCGCAAGGGCACCGCTGTCGAGGTCATCAATACGTCAATCAACCAGACCTTCTCACGAACCTTGATGACCTCTATCACTACCTTACTGGTTTTGATGTCACTGTTTGTATTTGGCGGGGAGGTGATTCATACATTCTCGCTTGCCCTGATACTGGGCATTGTGGTCGGTACCTATTCTTCAATTTACGTTGCAAGTACCGTTACTCTGGCGCTGGGAGTGACCAAGGCAGATTTGATGCCAGCCAAGGTTGAAGTAGAAGAGGGCGACGGCAGTAGCGTGTGAGCGGATAAAAATATTCAGACCTGTTACGCTATACCGCAGCCGGACTGTTTCGGGTGACTTGTCAGCGCTACGCCTTGCCTGTTTCCGGGAACGGGATAACAATGGCATTTTCCTGTACGCTGTTTTCGGCTTCCTCCACGGCGAGAATTTCCATCCTCCCTGCTTCACTGCCACTGCAGACCTCGGTGGTAAAACCTTGCATGCCATGCAACACATCGCGCATGATCATTTCCAGTGCCGCACCATTAATTCTTTTGCTGTCCAATTGGTTTCTCACTCCCGTGTTGTGATATCCGGCTATCAGCATGTCCGCAGTGTAAACTGTCTTGCGTCTCGCACTGCCTATTGCATCGGCGCAGGACCGACAAACTTGAACGGATGGTGCGGCCTGTGACGGCCAGAGGGATAGAGAATATTGCTCTTGAAAACATATGGTTGGCGAATGCTTTCCTGTCTTTATCCAGTGCGTTTGTCAACGCAGTTCTGCGGACACGAAAGGGCGAATCGTTTTCAGTATTTCCGCAAACAGCTTGGGATTCCCGGCCACAATGTTGCCGCTCTCCAGGTGATTATCACCGCCTGAAAAATCACTGGAAAGGCCCCCGGCTTCTTGTATAAGCAGCACGCCGGCAGCCATATCCCAGATATTCAGGCCAATCTCCCAGAAGCCATCCAGGCGTCCGGCTGCGACATAGGCAAGATCGAGTGCAGCGGACCCGGCACGTCGTATTCCGGCAGCTTGCGGAAATAATGCCCGAAACATATCGAGATAGGTGTCCAGGTGTTGTTGTGACTTGAACGGAAAGCCGGTTCCGAGCAGTGAGCCTTCCAGGGTATTGCGTTTCGTGACACGCATTCGCCGGTCGTTCAGTGTGGCCCCGGCACCGCGAGTTGCTGTGAAAAGTTCCTGGCGCAGGGGGTCATAAATGACAGCCTGTTCCATGCGCTCCTTGTGGCGCAATGCAATGGAAACGGCAAATTGTGGAAATCCATGCAGAAAGTTTGTGGTGCCATCCAGGGGGTCAATAATCCACTGGTATTCATCGCCTTCCTGAACGCCGCTTTCCTCGGCAAGGATACCGTGACTGGGAAATGCCTTGCGCAAGGTAAAAATGATTTCCTGTTCGGCCTGCCGGTCGACCTCGGTGACAAAATCATTCCGGTCTTTTGTGTGTATGGCAAGTGTATCCAGTTTTCCTAGATTGCGGATAATGACATTGCCGGCGCCGCGCGCAGCACGGACGGCTATATTAAGCGTGGGATTCATGGTGTTTTCCTGTGCGAAGCTGTCTGTGATATTAGTAATCTTTCAAACTGATAAAAAGCGGATTCCGTGGTGAAAATATCTTTTTGGCAGCGAGAATGATTTATTCCCGGCAGATGATGTTGCCCACTATCTGTCCTAACCGGACCGGTGAGCCCGGCTGCAGGTCGTTGACCCAGTCAATCCGGTCCGGACCAAATAACAGAATAACGGTGGAGCCCATATTGAAAGCTCCCATTTCTTCGCCACGCTGCAGCTTGACTGCGGGGCAGTTGCCCTGGTCAAAGCGGTTTCGCTGCAGGCGCATTCCCATGGACGGGTTGACCAGACCGCCCCAGACTGTTTCCATGCAGGACACAAAAATAGCGCCCACCATAATCAATGCCATTGGGCCAGCAGGCGTGTCAAAGCGTGTTACCAGACGTTCATTGCGGGTAAACAGGCCAGGTATGGCGCGGGTCGTATGGGGCGCAACACTGAACAGCCGACCGGGCACGTAGGTCGTTTCCAGTAATTCTCCCCGGCAGGGCATATGGATACGATGATAATCACGGGGCGACAGATACAGTGTGGCAAACTTGCCGTTCTCAAAATCAGCGGTATTCTGCCGGTTATCACCGAACAATGCTGTGAGTGAATAACCCCGGCCCTTTGCCTGTATCAGCCTGCCAGCCCGGATGTCGCCTGCCTGGCTGACATGTCCGTCTACCGGGCTGGCAATGGCCTGCGGGGCATCCGGGAATGTGCGTGTCCCAGGCTTGAGGGCGCGCGTAAAGAAAGAGTTGAAATCAGCATAGTCCTCGGCATTGGCAGCTTCTGCCTCCGACAGGTCGACACTGAAATGCCGGATAAACAACCGGATTAACGGGGTCTTCCAGTAGCTGGCACGCCAGCGGGTGGCACTGCGTACCAGCCGGGACAAGAGTTGGTGCGGTAACACTGCCAACGGCCAGGATTTCAGCAGGTCCGGCAGGCTGGCATCATTTCCTGACATGGTGTGTCCCTGTAATTTGGTAAGAATACCGTGTGTGTTTGTACATGATTTCAGGTTGCCGGGCATACCCGGTACCCGCGTGCCTGTCGCTTATCTACCCGGACCTGCCTGCATGCCCTGTGTGCACTGTATGGAATCTGGCCAGGAGATGTTAGTGATGATGTTTGGAATGATCTTCACCGGTTTTGCGGATCACCGGTGCTGTCACGGCCACATTGTTACCGCGACTGCCATGGATTGTCAGGGTAACGGCTGCGCCTTCCGGCAATGGCCGTTGTGGTTCGAATAACATCAAATGCAGACCGCCGGGTTCGAGTTTGAGTTGGCTGTTGGCGGGAATATCAAGCTGCGTGACCGGCAGCATTCGGGCAACCCCTTCCTCGATAACAGTCCGGTGAATTTCAGCACTCTCAAAGTCCGGGCTGCTGATAGACGTGATGGTGACGGGTGTGTCACTGGCGTTAATTATCGTCAAGTAACCGGCCATGACGCGTGCAGTTGGCGGGGCTTCCCTGATCCAGGATTCGCTAATCGTGAGCGTTGCGTCTGACATTGCCAGTGAGGCCCCGATCAACAGCAGCAAACCGGGAAGGGTACGATGCAAGCAGATGTTCATTGATAGGCCTTCAGCATCTTCCTGAAATCGCTGGCAATCGAATCAGCTGACAGGGGCGGGCCAAACACGGCATGGTAGCGACCATCCGGGTCAAACAGCAATACGCTGGCAGTATGGTCCACCAGGTAAGCACCAGCCCCGTCCTCTGCTGCCACCCGCATGTGAAGAATGCCGAGTGGTTTTGTTAGTTGTTCAATGCCCTCCGGTGTGCCGGTGACACCGACAAAATCGCCATTAAAGTAGCTAACGTAGCGTGCCAGTTGTGCAGGCGTGTCACGTTCAGGGTCAACACTGACAAAGATGAAACGAATGTCTTCATCAAGGTCCTGCAGCTGCTGCGCCACACTGTTCAGGACAGACAGGGTCGTCGGGCATACGTCCGGGCAATGGGTGTATCCAAAGAACAGAAATGACCAGTGCTGCCTGAGCGCGTTGTTGTCAAAGACTGTATTGTTGTGGTCTATCAGTTCAAAGGGCTGAATTTCTCGGGGCGCCGGAAAACGGGTGGCATCAAGCTCATTCATGGCTGACTTGCGCTCTAATACAGCACGTGCGGCCCAGATACCGGCAGACGTGGCCAGTATGGCTATAATGACGCCTGTCAGGACGCGCTTAACCCTTGATTGTTTAACGTCTGTGGACATGGGCGGCGATTATTCCACAAGAGCCGCCTGCGATACACTGTTTTGGTGCGCCTGGCCACGGAGGTTCAGTCTCTCTCCATAGATTCAGCGTATATTGCCAGATTCACGGAGGAATTTATATTCGTGGCTGGCAACAGAGTGCTATCCTGCCACGGTGTGGGGGAATAGTTATCTATCAGCAGGTATCCGCTAACATGACCCAACCCGCTAAAACACCACGGGCGCTTATCCTTTGGGGCGCAGACTGGTTTGAAAAGGCTGGGCTGGTCTACGGGCATGGCACTGATAATGCCCTGGATGAGGCGGCCTCGCTGGTCCTCCATGCCCTGGATATTGGCTATAATCAGCCTGATGCCGTGCTGGATACGGAAATCAGCGAGCTGGACTATGCGCGTGTCGCGGGGTTGCTCGAACAACGCGTAACTACCCGTAAACCGGCAGCCTATCTGATGGATGAGGCCTGGTTTGCCGGGATGCCGTTTTACGTAGACGAGCGCGTGCTGGTGCCGCGCTCGCCTATAGCCGAATTAATCGTAGCCCGGTTTGCCCCCTGGGTAGATCCGGACCGGGTGCACAGTATTCTCGATATGGGGACCGGTAGTGGCTGCATCGCCATTGCCTGTGCAGCGGCCTTTCCGCAGGCACAGGTCGAAGCAGCGGACGTCTCCCGGGATGCCCTGGCGGTTGCACGGATAAATACCGCACGGCATGGGGTGGGCGGGCGTGTAAATCTGATTGAGTCGGATCTGTTCTCCGCGCTTGATGGTAAAAGCTATGACATTATTGTCTCCAATCCACCTTATGTGTCCCGGGATGAGGCCGGTCAGCTGGCTGATGAATACCGGCATGAACCGGCTTCCGGGCTGATTGCCGGGGAGGATGGTCTGGATATCGTTGTGCGGTTGCTGAATGATGCCGCTCGGTATCTGGTCAGCGACGGGATACTTGTTGTCGAAGTGGGTTACACGCATGCAGCGTTGCAAGCACAGTATCCGGAAGTGCCGTTTATATGGCTTGATTTTGAAAACGGGGGGACGGGAGTTTTCCTGCTGGAAGCAGCCAGGCTGGCGCAGTACCAGGAAACGCTTAAACGGGTCGCGCTGCAACGCAAGAATGGATGAGGTGATGAATCAATGACTGGACGACCAAAAACCGCGGCAGCCTATGTGCAGCTTGTGGAACAGGCGCTGGACGAACTTGACGATATTCTTGAGGCCTCCAGCTATGACTTTGACGAGATTGAAAGCAATCAGGGTTTTGTCGAGGTGCTGAAAAAAGAACTGACGGGAATGCGTGAGTCCATGCAAGATGGCAGTTACCAGTTCGGGCGTAATGACCTGCCTCTGATGCGTATCGTGAAGAAGCATTCGGAAAAGGATCTTCCCTGTATTCGACTGTTTTACACTATTAACCAGACCCATAGGCAGGGGCTGGATGTTTCCGGCAGCTGACAAGCCGGCTGCAGCCGGGATCAGCAGTCTGCAGACTCAGACTTTTGGTCGGTAAATCAATCCGGGCTTGATGAGCAGTTCATCCTTGTTCAGTTGGTCGAGTGGAAATTCTCCGTCAATATTTTCTGCGATCCGATCGAATACGTAGGTGTCATTGCCTGATTCGATGGTCTGATAGATGGGTTGCCCCAGATAGTTGCCAACCTGCGTGCCCTGATGAGTTTCTGTCTGTGCCACGATAGTCTCCTTGATAACTGGTCTTTGACGATGCATGGAGACTATCGGTTGCTGAAATCATATCTTTAAATGAACAAAGGGGCGACGCTACTGCCTGGAGTCGCTACAATATACCCATGTCAGGAAACAGTTTTGGGAAACTATTCACGGTTACCGGTTTTGGCGAGAGTCATGGACTGGCACTGGGCTGTATTGTTGATGGTTGTCCACCCGGGCTGCCGCTGACCGAAGCGGACCTGCAGACCGACCTGGACCGGCGCAAGCCCGGTAAATCAAGACATACCACGCAACGACGCGAATCCGACGAGGTGCAAATTCTTTCGGGGGTGTTTGAAGGCATGACGACCGGTGCACCCATTGGCCTGCTCATCCATAACAGGGACCAGAAGTCGAAAGACTACGCAAAGATTAAAGACCGCTTCCGGCCCGGCCATGCCGATTACACCTACCAGCAAAAATATGGAATCCGTGATTACCGGGGTGGTGGCCGTTCCTCGGCCCGTGAAACTGCTATGCGTGTTGCGGCGGGGGGGGTCGCCAGAAAATATTTACAAATGAAGTATGGCATCGAGGTGCATGGTTATCTGGCACAACTGGGTCCCGTGAAACTTGAACTGAAAGACTGGTCTGCCGTCGAGCAGAATCCGTTTTTCTCGCCCGACGCGGCGCGTGTCCCGGAGCTGGAAGAATATATGGATGCATTACGCAAGTCCGGTGACTCGATTGGCGCACGTATTAATGTGGTCGCTACCGGCGTACCACCGGGACTGGGTGAGCCCATTTTTGATCGACTTGATGCCGATATTGCGCATGCCATGTTGAGTATCAATGCCGTGAAGGGTGTTGAGATTGGTGCCGGTTTTGCCTGCGTTGAACAGAAGGGTACTGAACATCGCGATGAAATAACGCCCGACGGCTTTCTGGGTAACCAGGCTGGTGGGGTGCTGGGTGGGATTTCAAGCGGCCAGGATATCCTTGTCAGTATGGCACTTAAACCAACCTCGAGTATTCGTATTCCCGGTCAAACTGTTGACATTCACGGCCAGCCGGTAGCGGTCGTCACGACTGGCCGGCACGACCCCTGTGTCGGTATCCGGGCAACGCCGATTGCAGAAGCCATGCTGGCCATTGTCCTGATGGACCATGTGCTGCGACACCGGGCGCAGAATATGGATGTCCGTTCAGGGACCCCGGTTATTCCGCCCTCTGCAGGCACCTGAGGAAATCCACTGTCAATTTGAAAGCGGTTGCTGCGTGACATGATGTACTGGCGACTGTCCGGTTTTTACCTGTTCTATTTTGCCTCCCTCGGTGCCTTGCTTCCCTACTGGAGCCTGTACCTGAAGTCACTCGATTTCAGTATCACCGAAATCGGGCAGCTGATGGCCATCCTGATGGCGACCAAGATCGTGGCGCCGAATGTATGGGGCTGGAT
>JASJGW010000131.1:0-7172 GCA_033791305.1 Gammaproteobacteria bacterium
TACGTCTGGCCGGTTGGTCGCGGCAATGACGATGACACCCTCGTTGCCCTCGAAGCCGTCCATCTCCACCAGCAGCTGATTGAGTGTCTGCTCCCGCTCGTCGTGGCCGCCGCCGAGGCCGGCGCCACGGTGACGCCCGACGGCATCGATCTCATCGATGAAAATGATGCAGGGTGCATGTTTCTTTGCCTGCTCGAACATATCGCGTACCCGCGAAGCACCCACACCGACAAACATCTCCACAAAGTCAGAACCTGAAATGGTAAAGAAAGGGACTTTTGCCTCACCGGCAATGGCCTTGGCCAGCAGTGTTTTACCGGTACCGGGGGAGCCAACCATTAATACACCGCTGGGGATCTTGCCGCCCAGACGCTGAAACTTGCTGGGATCACGCAGAAACTCAACCAGCTCGGCCACTTCTTCCTTCGCCTCTTCCACACCGGCCACATCGGCAAAGGTCGTCTTGACCTGGTCTTCACCCAGCATGCGAGCCTTGCTCTTGCCGAATGACATCGCGCCCCGGCCGCCACCGCCCTGCATCTGGCGCATAAAAAAGATCCACACGCCAATCAGCAACAGCATGGGGAACCAGTTGATGAAAATGGTCATCAGCAGGCCATGCTGATTCGGTTCGACAACCTTGACCTCGACCTTGTTGCTTAACAGATCATCGACCATCTTCGGGTCATCAGGGGGTGTCTGGGTGGTAAATTGTGACCCGTCGTAGCGGGTACCCTTGACGCTATGTCCTTCAATTTCTACCAGCTGGACCTGGCCTTGCTGCACCTGATTGATAAAATCAGAGTAGTTTACCGACTGACTGCCTGTCGATTTCGGACCGAAATTATTGAATACAGTCATCAGCACAAGTGCAATGACAACCCAGAGAATGAGATTCTTTGCCAGATCGTTCAAACTGGTTACCTCTAGTTAGCGTAAGTATGGTGCCGCAACACCCTTGTTTCGGCGCGTCAAAAGCGTGGCTTCAGTCATTATGACACATTTGACGTTTTCCGACCTTTTGCGAGCACATAGACTTCCCTGCTCCGGGGACGAGATGCTTTAGGCTTACGGATCAATACCTTGTGGTACTGACCGCGCAGGTCCCTGATCAAGCCATCAAAGCCTTCACCATGAAAACCCTTAAACAGGAGATCACCCCCTTTGCACAGGACATCAGCAGCAAACTCGGCAGCGAGTTCCATCAGGTACATGCTGCGCGGCTGATCAACGGCCTCCATGCCACTGATATTGGGGGCCATATCTGACATTACAAGGTCTACTGCCGCACCTCCAAGGGCTTTCATAAGAGAATCAATCACTTCATCGGTTCTGAAATCCCCCTCGATAAACTCAACACCCGGCAAGTCGTCCATGAAAAGGATATCCAGGGCGATAATCCGGCCCTGTGGCCCAAGCTGCCCTGCGGCATATTGTGACCAACCGCCAGGGGCAGCCCCCAAGTCCACAACGACCGAGCCGGGATGCAACAGGCGGTCTTTCTGCTGGATTTCTTCCAGCTTGTAGACGGCACGGGAGCGATAACCGTCACGCTGTGCACGCTTGACGAATTCATCATCAAAATGTGCCTTCAGCCACTGATGACTGCTTTTACTTCTGCCCATTTAACAGCAACCACTCATTGTCAGCCCATTATCAGTCGGCGTTCAGTTGCCCGTATAATCACCCCATTGTTCACGGAATAACAGACCATGTCACTAACTGAAAAAATGAAACACGAGCTGCGGGGTCTCGGTCATACCCTCAAACCGGTTGTCAGCATTGGCAATGCCGGGCTGAGCAAGGCGGTTCTCCGGGAAATCGAGCTGTCACTTGATCATCATGAGTTGATGAAGATCAAGATCGGTGGTGCCGAGCGTGATGCACGCAAACAGGTCATCGCCCGGATTTGCGACAGCCTCGATGCCGAACTTGTACAGGCAATCGGGCATATTGCGCTCATCTACCGAAAACATCCGGAATAGCACGCTTTCAAACAGATAATCATGGATACCGAACCAACAAGCTGTGTACCTGTTTATTAATAACCACGAAACCCACGGAAGAACTCGAAAGAATAAATACCTTAAAAGAAATTTTTCCGTGTTCTTCCGTGGGTTTCGAGGCAAAAATATTTATCTTTATTCAATCATAGTCCCTGCTTCGCCAGCCTGCGGCTACCAGCACCACTCCCAGCACACTCGTTAGTGTAAACAGCACACTCGCCAGTCCATGTAGCTGACCAAAGCGCGGCGTGTCAGTCAGTCCCTGCACACGCAAATCCGCCACCATCGGGGTAATCACAAACTGGCCAATGACAACCAGCAGTAACATGCAAACAATAACGACAGCACGCCAGTTGATGCGCCAGAAACTCACACCATTGATAACCAGTAACAGGCTGCCGCAGACCAGCCCGATATAACTGGTGACTGTAAACAGGCTGCCGGCGACATTGCCGGCCAGGGCGCGATCATCCAGTTCCGCAAACAGCAGGGGTGCCACGACAAAGCCGGCAACCCAGAGGCTGCCAACCCAAAGGGTCAGGAGGATACGTTCAGTGGCGGGAAGCAGTTTTCTGGTCAACGGTGAAATTTCTCGCGGATGCGATCCGCCTCTACAAAAGTATCAATTCGCGCAGGAGCACTGCGTTTATGCCCGGCTATTAATCGGGTACAAGCGCAAAACAGGCTATATATACTGGACTTCGACAATCTCCAGGCTACGCTCGCCACCCGGTACCACCACCGCGACAACATCACCTTCCATCTTGGCAATCAGGGCACGCGCGATTGGCGAACTGTAGGAAATCTTCCCGATCTTGATGTCGGCCTCGTCTTCACCCACGATCTGGTAGACAATCGTTTCCTCGGTGTCTTCATCAATCAATTCAACCGTGCAGCCGAAGACCACCTTGCCACTGGCATCCATGGTGGTGACATCAACAATATGGGCGTTACTCAACTTGCCCTCAATCTCCTTGATACGGCCTTCTGTAAAACTCTGTTGCTCACGCGCCGCGTGATACTCGGCATTTTCTTTCAAATCACCATGGGCACGTGCCTCGGCAATTGCCTGGATGATCCGTGGCCGATCGACGGTCTTCAGCCGCGCAACTTCTGCACGTAGTTTTTCGGCACCACTGGCGGTAATCGGGACTTTCATTGTCATCTTCTCTGCTCCTGATGCAGGTCCTGCAGACTATTGACACTGGCGGTCGTTAAATACTCAAGCGCCATACAGGTGGCACGCGCCCCGGCCAGTGTCGTGCTATAGGATATCTTGTTTTGCAAGGCTGTTCTGCGAATTGTGTAAGAGTCAGCGATAGCCCGTTTACCTTCTGTCGTATTAACGATCAGATCAATCTGGCCGTTCTTTATCATATCGACGATATGCGGTCTGCCTTCCATCACCTTGTTGACCACAGCACACTCGACACCGTCAGCATTGATTGCCTTTGCAGTGCCCCGCGTGGCAACCAGTTTATAGCCTTTTTTCACCAGGTCATGTGCCAGGGCAACAGCCCCCTGACGGTCGGCCTTGCGCACACTCAGAAAAGCAGTGCCACTGGCCGGCACTGCGTTGCCGGCACCCAGCTGCGCCTTGGCAAACGCCTCGCCGAAGGTATGCCCGATACCCATCACTTCACCGGTGGATTTCATTTCCGGCCCCAGCAGGGGATCAACACCCTGGAACTTGATAAACGGGAACACGGCTTCCTTGACAGAAAAGAACGCCGGTTTGTACGCCTCGGTCAGGCCCTGCTCCCGGAGGGAGGTACCTGTCATGACGCTGGCCCCAATCTTGGCCAGCGGCCGGTACGTCGCCTTGGACACGAACGGCACAGTCCGTGAAGCACGCGGGTTTACTTCAATCAGGTAGATGTCCTCGCCCTTGACCGCAAACTGCGTATTCATCAGCCCGTGCACCTTGAGCTCTTTGGCCATCCGGCTCACCTGGTCACACATGCGTGCCTGCACGTCTTCACTGAGTGTATAGGGTGGCAGTGAGCAGGCTGAATCACCCGAATGTACGCCGGCCTGCTCAATGTGCTCCATGATCCCGCCGATCAGAACATCCTCGCCGTCACAGACAGCGTCAACATCCACCTCGACCGCATCGTCGAGGAAGCGGTCCAGCAGTACCGGAGAATCGTTGGAAACCTGCACGGCCTCGCGCATATAGCGCGCGAGGTCATCTTCCGAATAAACAATCTCCATCGCGCGTCCACCAAGCACATAGGAAGGACGGACGACTAATGGGTAACCGACTTTTTCTGCCAGCGTCAGTGCTTCCTCGGCTGTTGAGGCAATCTGGTTTGGTGGCTGCAGCAGTCCCAGTTTCTGTACCATTTGCTGAAAACGTTCACGGTCTTCCGCATGGTCAATGGCATCGGCCGAGGTTCCAATCACCGGTGCACCGTTGGCTTCCAGCCCACGTGACAATTTAAGTGGTGTCTGCCCTCCGTACTGCACAATCACACCCTTCGGCTGTTCGACATGAATAATTTCCAGCACATCTTCCAGGGTCAGGGATTCGAAGTACAGGCGATCAGAGGTATCGTAATCGGTTGAAACTGTCTCCGGATTGCAATTGACCATGATGGTCTCAAAACCATCGGCGCGGCAGGCCATGGCCGCATGCACACAGCAATAGTCAAACTCAATGCCCTGTCCGATCCGGTTCGGTCCGCCACCCAGCACCATGATCTTGTCGTTGCCGGTGGGTGCTGCTTCGCACTCCTCTTCATAGGTAGAATACAGATAAGCGGTCGACGTTGAGAACTCGGCCGCACAGGTATCAACCCGTTTGTACACCGGCCGGACATGCAGCTCATGACGACGCCGGCGCACCTTGCCCTCGGTACAATCCATCAAGCTGGCCAAGCGGCGATCTGAAAAGCCCTTGCGCTTCAGCTGCCGCATCCGGTCAGCGGCGAGCGCCTCTACACCCAGTGATCGCAGGGTATCTTCCTCGGCCACCAGGTCACCGATCTGCGCCAGGAACCAGGGATCAATTGCAGTCAATTCAAACAGTTCCTCCAGCGTCAGACCGGCGCGAAAACCGTCAGCGACATTCCACAACCGCTCCGGACGTGCAATGCGCAGCTCTTTTATTAATTCATTTCGCGCACCCTCGGCTGACAGGTCAACAATCTCGTCCAGACCATCGACCCCGGTTTCCAGCCCACGCAGGGCCTTCTGCAGGGATTCCTGGAAGGTTCGGCCGATGGCCATCACCTCGCCTACGGACTTCATCTGCGTTCCGAGCACCGGCTCCGCCTGCGGAAATTTTTCAAAGGTGAACCGCGGGATCTTGGTGACAACATAATCAATCGCTGGCTCGAAGGAAGCCGGTGTCGCACCGCCGGTGATTTCGTTCTTTAACTCGTCCAGGGTAAAACCAACGGCCAGTTTTGCGGCCACCTTGGCAATCGGGAACCCGGTCGCCTTGGAAGCCAGCGCGGATGAACGCGACACACGCGGATTCATCTCGATCACGATCATGCTGCCATCTTCAGGGTTGATCGCGAACTGCACATTGGAGCCGCCGGTCTCCACGCCAATCTTGCGCAGCACGGCAAGCGATGCATTACGCATCAACTGGTATTCCTTGTCCGTCAGCGTCTGTGCCGGTGCCACGGTGATGGAATCACCGGTATGCACGCCCATGGGATCGAGATTCTCGATAGAACAGATAATGATGCAGTTGTCGTTCCTGTCACGCACCACCTCCATCTCGAACTCTTTCCAGCCAAGGACGGATTCTTCCAGCAACACTTCGGTAGTGGGCGACAGGTCCAGGCCGTGCTCACAGATGGCAACAAATTCTTCCTTGTTGTAGGCGATACCGCCGCCGCTGCCGCCCATGGTAAAGGATGGCCGGATAATAATCGGAAAACCGATCGAGGCCTGTACCTGGTGTGCCACCTCCATGCTGTGCACTACGGATGCCCGTGGTGTACTCAGCCCGATCTCGGTCATGGCATCACGAAACAGGCCACGGTCCTCGGCCATATCAATGGCTTCGCGACTGGCGCCTATGAGTTCAACACCAAATTTCTCCAGTACACCCTCTCGCACCAGATCCAGCGCACAATTAAGCGCCGTCTGCCCGCCCATAGTTGGCAACAGGGCATCGGGGCGTTCCTTCTCGATAATATGTGCCACCGTTTGCCAATACACCGGCTCAATGTAGACGGCGTCGGCCATGTCCGGATCGGTCATGATGGTGGCCGGATTGGAATTCACCAGCACCACCCGGTAGCCTTCCTCACGCAGCGCCTTGCAGGCCTGGGCGCCGGAATAATCGAACTCGCATGCCTGCCCGATCACAATCGGGCCCGCGCCGACAATTAAAATGCTGTTGATATCAGTACGCTTTGGCATAACTCAGGCGGTCCTCGCCTTGATCATGTCAATGAATTGATCGAACAATGGCGCTACATCATGGGGCCCGGGACTGGCTTCGGGGTGTCCCTGGAAACTGAACGCCGGGCAGTCAGTGCGAGACACTCCTTGCAGCGAACCGTCAAACAGGGAACGGTGCGTGGCAATGAGGTTACCCGGCAAGCTGGCATCGTCGACCGCGAAGCCATGGTTCTGGCTGGTGATCATGACCTGTTTGCCATCCAGATCCTGCACCGGATGGTTGGCGCCGTGATGACCGAATTTCATCTTGATGGTCCTGGCACCACTGGCCAGTGACAACAACTGGTGACCGAGGCAAATACCAAACATCGGCAGGCCACTGCCCAGCAGTTCCCGGATGGCAGTAATGGCATAGTCACAGGGTTCGGGATCCCCCGGACCATTGGACAGGAACACACCATCCGGCTGCATGGCCAGCACCTCGGAGGCCGACGTTGTTGCCGGCACCACCGTCAGGCGGCAGCCTCGATCAACCAGCATACGCAGGATATTACGCTTCACACCGAAGTCGTAGGCCACCACATGCCAGGGCAAGGTATCCGCGGCACTGTCATCCGGCTGTCCGTCGGCCAGTGACCAACAGCCCTGGCGCCAGCTGTAGGCCTCGGCCGTCGTTACTTCCTTCGCAAGATCCATACCCTTGAGCCCGGGAAATTCACGCGCCATGGACAGTGCAACCGTCTCATCAAGTGCATCACCGGCCATAATGCACCCGGCCTGCGCACCCTGCTCGCGCAGCAG
>JASJGW010000132.1:0-21832 GCA_033791305.1 Gammaproteobacteria bacterium
ACCTCAGTGAACTTGGTGGCTTCGACCTTGATGAAGGGGGCATTGGCCAGCCGTGCCAGACGCCGTGCGATCTCGGTCTTGCCGACACCGGTCGGCCCGATCATGAGGATGTTTTTGGGCGTGATCTCGGTGCGCAAGGGATTATCCACCTGCATGCGTCGCCAGCGGTTGCGCAGCGCAATCGCAACTGCACGCTTGGCGGCGTCCTGGCCGATGATGTGCTTGTCCAGTTCCTGAACAATTTCTCTGGGGGTCATTTCAGACATTTTAGATTCAAATAGTGAGTCGAATGAATTAAATCAGCAATAAGATGATTTTACAGGATATTTTCGCTTATCTAAAACGTCAGCTCTTCAAGTGTCAGCTGCCGATTGGTATAGATACAGATATCAGCTGCGATCCCAAGTGCCTTCTCGGTGATGGCGCGTGCATCCATTTCGGTGCACTCGAGCAGGGCACGGGCGGCGGCCTGTGCAAAGGGTCCTCCCGAGCCGATTGCCATGAGCGAATATTCCGGCTCGATGACATCACCATTACCGCTGATAATAAGCGAGGTTTCCTTGTCGGCAACCGCCAGCAGTGCTTCCAGGTTGCGCAGCATCTTGTTGGTCCGCCAGTCCTTGGCCAGTTCAACCGCCGCACGTGTTAGCTGGCCGCTGTATTCTTCCAGTTTGACTTCAAACAGTTCGAACAGGTTAAAGGCATCGGCGGTACCCCCGGCAAAACCTGCGATCACCCGGTCGTTATACAGGCGACGCACCTTGCGGGCATTGCCCTTCATGACGGTATCGCCCATCGTTACCTGGCCGTCGCCACCAATGACGACAGTGTTGCCGCGTCGTACGGACAGGATGGTTGTGCCGCGAAACTGTTCCACTTGCTATCTCCAAAAAAGGGCGTTCGATTGTACACCATACAATGGATGCAATCAGGCTGTATTTAAAGGGGTTTTATTAATGATGGCAGGAGGTCCGGCCTGCATCTCCAGTCATTTTGACTTGCGTGCCCTTGGATGCGCGCTGTCATAGACCTGCGCCAGATGCTGGAAGTCGAGGTGAGTGTAAATCTGGGTGGTGCTGATGTCGGCGTGGCCGAGCAGCTCCTGTACCGCGCGCAAATCACCGCTGGATTCCAGCAGATGGCTGGCAAAGGAGTGCCGCAGGGTATGCGGGTGGATGTCCCCGGGAATGCCCTGGTGTCGAGCCCAGTCTTTCACGCGTTGCTGTACGGCACGCGCGCCCAGCCGCTTCCCGCCGCGGCCGGTAAAGAGGGCCATCTCCGTACCGTGCAGTTGCCGTGGGCGTACCTGCAGCCAGGCCCGTATTGCCGCTATTGCCTTTTCTCCCACCGGTAACACGCGTGTTTTTGCGCCTTTGCCGGTGACCCGCACCATGCGCTCGTTGCAATCCACGTCACCGGCATTCAGTGCCACCAGTTCTGCGAGGCGCAGGCCGGATGAATACATCAGTTCCAGTATGGCAAGGTCACGCAGTGCCAGCGTGTCTTTGCGGCTGACGGTCATCAGGCGGGTGATGTCATCTACGTTGAGCGTGTCAGGTAGATGTTGCTCTGATTTCGGGGCGCGCACGTCCAGTCCCGGATTTTGCGACACCTGCTGTTCGCGTAACAGGTAATTATAGAAGGTGCGTAATGCCGACAGCCGTCGCTGGATACTGCGTCCGCTTAGTCCTCGCCGGTGGCACTGTGCCGCATACCGGCGTACCTGGTGTGTATCGATGTCACGCCAGCCATTAATGCCGGCTGTTTTGCACCAGTTGAGCAATTCTTCCAGGTCACGCCGGTAATGCTTGCAGGTATTGGCCGAGAGACGGCGTTCGGTCTGCAGGTGATGCAGAAACCGGTCTATCCAGTGTTGGGCAGTGATCACCAATAGCGGACAACGCTCAATCGATCGCCAGTGTATCCATTACACAACACTTAGGTGATCGGACAGCAGCAAAGCTGTTAATTCGCCGAGATGTGTCAGAAACAGGGTCCCCATGCCGGGATGGAAGCGATTGGCATCCCGGCTGCCAATGGCCAGCAAACCCAGCCTGGCTTTAATGCCTAGCGGGATCAGTGCAACAGACTCGATGGCCTGCGCCTGGTCTCCAAACAGGTAGTGCAGTTGTTCCTGTTTAAAGCGGCCGCATTGTGGGCGTGATGATTTCAGGAAGGATTCAAAATGGAGCATTTCTCCTGATTCCGGATCAAAGGTATCGATACCACATTCGCGGGCCTGTGCTTCCGGCATGCCGGCGAGTCGCATGGTGACGGTGTCTGCCTTGAACTCGCCGAGCAGGTTTTCACGCAGGGTATCCAGCAGCGCTTCCAGCGAGTGGGCATTGATCAGGCCCAGTGTCAACTGGTGCATGCGTTCATTCAGGCGGTTATTATCACGGGCCACGTGGACCAGGTCCATCAGCTTGCGTTTCAATTGACTGTTCTGATCGCGTAACACCTTGACCTGGTGCTCAACCAGCGACACAGCCGGACCTACCGCGTGCGGAATTTGCAAGGTGGCCAGCAGGCTGGTGTTGTTGTGAAAGAATTCCGGGTTATCACGCAGGTAATCGGCGACCGTCTTTTCTTCCAAAGGCAATTCCTGAGTTTGAGTCTGTTGAGATGTCGTCATAGATCTATGCGTCCCTGGTAGACCGTGGTTGCGGGCCCTGTCATCAGTACCGGATGTCCTGTTCCGACCCAGCTTACCACAAGTTCACCGCCGTTCAGGAGTACTTTGACATTCGCGGAGAGACGCTTCCGGAGGCGTCCAGCAACTACTGCTGCGCAGGCGCCACTGCCACATGCGCGTGTTTCTCCGGCGCCCCGTTCATAGACCCGCAAGCGAATGGTGTCAGCATCCACTATCTCCATGAACCCGACATTGACGCGTTCAGGAAAGCGGGGGTGGCTTTCAATAACCGGACCGAGTTCCGCGACGGGCGCGCTGTCGACCGCATCGACCAGCAAGACGGCATGCGGGTTACCCATGGAAATGGCGGCAATTTCCAGCTGGACGTCATTTGCATCCAGGGTATAGGTGACGCCCCTGGAAGGTGCTATAAACGGGATCTCGGCGGGTTCCAGGCGGGGTACGCCCATATCGACAGTAATCCGGCCAGCTGTGGTCCGGGTAAGCTGCAAGGGGCCGCTCGACGTCTCAACCAGCAGTGTCTTTTTCCGGCTGAGTCCATGCTCATGTACAAATTGCATGAAACAGCGTGCACCATTTCCGCACTGACCGACTTCACCGCCATCGGCATTGAAGATCCGGTAACGGAAATCGGCTGTCGAGGTGGTGGCAGCCTCCACCAGTAACAGCTGATCAAAGCCAATACCTAGGTGCCGGTCAGCCAGTAGCTTTAGCTGTTCCGGTGTCAGGGAGACAGACTGGTTAATGGCATCAATCACGACAAAGTCGTTACCGAGGCCGTGCATCTTGGTGAATTCGAATCGCATGTCCTACAGTGGCAGCAGGTGTTCGTGTAAATAAAGGTCTGCCAGCGTTTCCCTGTCTCGAATGACATGGACCTGTGCGCCATCCACCATTACCTCTGCCGCCCGCGGACGGGAATTGTAGTTGGAGCTCATGGTGAAACCATAGGCGCCCGCGGAGCGCACGGCAAGCAGGTCACCTTCTGCAAGTGCCATGCTGCGATTCTTGCCAAGGAAATCGCCGGTCTCGCAGATAGGGCCGACGATGTCATAGTTTGTCGTTGCCGTGTCGCGAGGCTGCACCGGCACGATGTCGTGCCAGGCATCGTACAGGGCCGGGCGTTGCAGATCATTCATGGCTGCATCCACAATGGCGAAGTTCTTGTGGTCAGTATGTTTTAGATATTCCACGCGTGTTAGCAGCAATCCGGCATTGCCGGCAATGGCGCGCCCCGGTTCCAGTAACAGCTCCTGGGGCCGGTCGGACATATGGTCCAGCAGGGCTCGTGCATAGATGTCCGGCAGTGGTGGACTGTCGCCCGGTTCGTAGGGAATGCCGAGGCCGCCGCCGAGGTCGATATGCGCGAGTTCCATGCCTGCCGCCTGCAGGCGATCGACCAGTTTCAGTACGCGTTCAAGGGCATCCACAAACGGCGCTGTTGTCGTTAGCTGCGAACCAATATGACAGTCGATGCCGGTCACGTGCAGGTGTGGCAGCCTGGCTGCATGGCGGTATACTTCCAGTGCCGAGTCGACACTGATGCCGAACTTATTGTCACGCAAGCCTGTGGAGATGTAGGGGTGTGTGCGGGCATCGACATCCGGGTTGACGCGCAGGGATATCGGGGCGCTGCGGCCTGCTGCTGCAGCGACTTCGTTTAGCAGCAGCAGTTCCGGTTCTGACTCAACATTAAAGCAGCGAATACCGGCATCGAGTGCGCGGTGCATTTCCCTGGCACGCTTGCCGACACCGGAAAACACGATACGTGACGGTTCACCACCGGCCTGCAGCACCCGTTCAAGTTCTCCCTCGGAAACGATATCGAAGCCCGAGCCGAGCCGTGCCAGTACCTGTAGCACGGCCAGGCTGGAGTTGGCCTTGACGGCATAGCAGATCAGGTGTGGATGACTGCCGAGCGCCTCGTCAAAGACGTGCCAGTGACGTTCCAGCGTGGCGCGCGAGTAGACATAACAGGGTGTGCCAAAGCGCTCGGCGATCCCGGCAAGGTCAACGTCTTCGGCACGCATGCGGCCATTTTCAGTGTGGAAATAATCCATTGGATTGCAATTCAGCTGCCCGGTACAGGACGTGCCTCTGTTTCCCGGGGCTCCTGGGACTGTTCGTGTTCCGGTTCAGGCAGATACAGTGGGCCGGTCTGGCCACAGCCGGCCAGTAGCAGCGTGCAGATCAACAGTATCAGTCGTGGTGTTCGACGAGTTCTCATGGTGACTGTCCGGGTGAAAGTGTTGCCAGTATACGATGTGAGTGCAGCAAACCCAATGCCAACACGGCATACTGGTATCCCATCAATCCTATATTGACGGAATACTATTCACTATGAGCGAGTCACTACTTGATGCCGTTGAAATTAATCCTGCAGGCACGCCGCGTGCCTGCATTATCTGGTTGCATGGCCTGGGCGCAGACGGGCATGACTTCGAACCCCTTATTCCGCAGTTAGGTGTGCTGGAAATGCCGGGTATGCGCGTGGTCCTGCCGCATGCGCCGCGTCGACCGGTGACCATTAACGGGGGCATGGTGATGCCGGCCTGGTACGATATTCTCGCAGCTGATTTCACGCGTGGCCAGGACAGCGCCGGTGTGCGTGCATCAGAGCAGCAGCTGCTGGCACTGATCAGGCGTGAAATTGACTCCGGTATCCCGGCTGAACAGATTCTGCTGGCCGGGTTTTCACAGGGTGGAGCCATCGTCTTGCATACTGGCCTGCGTTACCGACAGCCACTGGCGGGTATCCTGGCGTTGTCGACCTACCTGCCCCTGGCTGACTCACTGGCAACGGAAGCCGCGGCGGTAAACCGTACCGTGCCGATCATGATGGCACACGGTACGCAAGATCCCGTGGTGCCCTTGTCATTGGCAATGCAGTCACGTGAAGTACTGCAGCAGCAGGGCTACCGCGTTGCGTGGCACAGCTACCCGATGCAGCACGCGGTCTGCCCGGAAGAGGTGCGGGATATACGTGACTGGCTGGCACAGCGGCTGGTACCTGACAGGCATTGTTGAAACAGTACTAGATCGCGATCGAGGTGCCGCTGTCATTTCGGCGCGCCTCTGTCAGTGCCGATTCTGCGCGCTCCAGCAAGGATGTTGCATCATCGTTCTTTTGGCACTGGGTAACACCATAGCAGGCGGCCACCGGGGAGTCTGCAGCTTCGTTCATGCGGGCGATTTGTGCCGCCAGTTTGTCCACCAGTATGAGTGCAGAGTCCTGCGTGGTTTCCTGCAGGACCAGGATAAAGTCATGACTGGCATTACAACCCACCAGGTCCGCCCAGCGTGTCTGGTCGCTGAGCAGATAGACAATCTTCCTGAGTGTCTGGTCACGATCCCCTGTGGTATCTATGCCCATGGTGATGATGGACAGCGGGCTGTTATAGCGGCGGCTGCGTGACACCATAGGTTCCAGTGAAACCTGTATTCCGTAGCGGCTCAGCAGGCTGCTGAGCTGCTCATCCTTGATGGCCTGTTCACCGAGTTTTACCTGCAGCGCATCACGCTCTTTTTTAAGACGGAGCTTTGCGGTGATATCCGTAAAGAAACGCGCCGTGATACCCGGTGCATCTTCAATGGATGTGGTGTCGACGGCGAGCCAGCGCTCATCACCATCCGGCATGATCCAGTTCAACAGGGTGCCCGGTCCCAGTAAGGGCGTGATCAGACTGTCGGGCTGCGGCGCCTCTTGCAGCATGTCGGCGGCATCACCCACCAGTGCCCTGAATGCCGTGTTAAAGCCAAGTATGTCGCCGTTCTCTGCTATCAGCAGCAGCGCTACCGGGCAGCTGTCCAGCAGGGCGTGAGTTGTTTTTAACGAGGTGTCGTACATAGCATCAATTTGGCTCCAGGATATATTATTAGTCAGGTTACAGATACTCTAATAGCGGTCTGTGGACGGGCGGCCTGAAGATCTGTCAGCGTTTACCGAGGCGCTCCCTGGCAGCGGTGATGGCGTCACCTACCTGTGCGGGTGCGGTGCCACCGAGGTGATTTCGCGCCGCCACGGAACCTTCCAGTGTCAGCAACGTGAACACGTCATCACTGATAAGCTCCGAAAAGTCCTGTAGTTCTTCCAGTGTCATGGCTGACAGGTCCTTGCCCGTGTCTACACCATAGCGTACCGCACGACCGACGATTTCATGTGCATCCCGGAAGGCGATACCCTTGCGAACGAGGTAATCTGCCAGATCAGTTGCCGTGGAGAAGCCCTGTGTTGCAGCCGTCGCCATACTGGCGCGCTTGACGGCTACTGCCGGCATCATGTCGCCGAATACACGCAAGGAATCCTGCAGGGTGTCAACGGTATCGAACAGGGGTTCCTTGTCCTCCTGATTGTCCTTGTTATAGGCCAGCGGCTGGCCTTTCATGAGCATCAGCAGGCTGACCAGGTGTCCGGTGACCCGGCCGCTTTTGCCGCGTACCAGTTCCGGTACATCCGGATTCTTCTTCTGCGGCATGATGCTGGAGCCGGTACAGAAACGGTCCGGCAGTTCAATAAAGTCAAATTGTGCCGATGACCAGAGTATCAGTTCCTCGGAAAACCGCGACAGGTGTATCATGATCAGGGCCGCCGCTGCACAGAATTCAATCACAAAATCCCGGTCGCTGACCGCATCCAGCGAGTTGCCGGCCGGGCTGTCGAAATCCAGCAATCTGGCCGTGTATGTACGGTCAACGGGGAAACTGGTACCCGCCAGTGCTGCCGCGCCCAGCGGCATCACATTGACCCGTTTGCGGCAATCGAGCAGGCGCTGATGGTCGCGTTCAAGCATTGCTTCCCAGGCCAGCATATGGTGTCCGAAACTGACGGGCATGGCGACCTGCAGGTGCGTAAAGCCTGGCATGATGGTGTCGACCTCACGTGCGGCGATATCGACCAGCGCGGTTGCCAGCCTTGTGAGCGCCATACACAGGCCATCGATTTCATCCCGCAGGTAGAGGCGGAGGTCGGTGGCGACCTGGTCATTGCGCGAGCGGCCGGTGTGCAGCTTCTTGCCGGTTTCACCGATGCGTTCGATCAGTCTGGCCTCGATATTCATGTGAATATCTTCGAGTTCCACCGACCAGGAAAAGTCACCCTGTTCAATCTCGGCCAAAATGTCTTCGAGGCCAGTCACAATGGTGCTGCGCTCGTCAGCGGTAATGATGCCCACATGGGCCAGCATGCTGGCATGTGCGATCGAGCCGGCTATATCGTAGCGATACAGGCGCTGGTCAAAGTCAATCGAGGCAGTAAAGGTCTCGACGAAGGCGTCGGTCGATTCCGTGAAGCGCCCGCCCCAGAGTTTTGTTGAAGTGTTTTCGTCTGTCATGTTGCTAACCATAAAGCCTGTTTTGCCGCAGTATAACGAATTCGGGTCGGATTTGCGTTCGCTGATACATACATGTAACCCGTTACCCCACACCGGGGCTGCAGCGTTAATACTGCAATAATGAGCCAGCAGCAACCAGTGAAACACAGCGGTGTCGAGACGCTTGAGTCGTTCTTTCTGCCGAGCTTTTGCGACGTACGGATGGTGTTCGCGGTGGTGGTGATTACGGAATTACTGGCCTTTATCCTGACACTGGTCAGTCTGGGTGTGATGGATAATGCCTGGGGTAACCTTGGCCTGATATCATGGTTTATGCAATGGATTGCCCTCACCAGCGCGGCTGTGCTGTGCGTATGCCGGCCATTGCTGGCGCGCATGGGTAATAGTGTTGCCGCTGTTGCAAGTTACCTGCTGGTGTTGCTGGTCACAGCGGTCATCTCTGAGCTGGCGTTCTGGCTGATGATCAGAAGTACCCTGTTCACAGAGATTTCGGTTGACCAGCATGCAACCTTTTTGCTGCGTAGCCTGACGATCAGTGCCGTGATTGCTGCCATTATGCTGCGTTACCTGTATGTCCAGTTTCAATGGCGTCAACAACTGAAAGCCGAGACACGCGCACGCATACAGGCATTGCAGGCGCGTATTCGCCCGCATTTTTTGTTTAACAGTATGAATACTATCGCGGCACTCACGCGTTCAGCACCCGAACGGGCAGAGTCCGCCATCGAGGACTTGGCAGACCTGTTTCGTGCCTCGTTAAATAATACTCATGAGCAGTCCACGCTTGCAGATGAGCTGGTTCTGGCGCGGCGCTATCTAAATATCGAGGCCTTGCGTCTCGGCGAGCGTCTATCCATAGCGTGGAGCATGGAGGACGTACCACAGAATATTTGTGTGCCACCGCTGATCTTGCAACCGCTGCTGGAAAATGCCATTTACCATGGCATCGAGCGGTTGCCCGATGGTGGCACCATCCATGTCGATGGTGAGTGTCATGATGGCAGGATTGCGATTAAAATCAGCAACCCGGTTGCGGCTGGAGGTAATGGTGAACTGCATGCCGGCAACCGCATCGCACAGGAGAATATCCGGCAGCGATTACAGATTACCTTTGGCGACCACGCCGAGCTGGTATCAACGTTGACGGCAGGGTTTTATAAGGTCGTGATGCGGTTTCCAGAAGCGGGTATTTTATGAAAGTACTGATTGTGGATGATGAGGCGCCGGCACGCGCACGCCTGCGGGCGATGCTGGAGAGTATAGACGGGTACAGCGCTTGTGGTGATGCAGCGAATGGGTCAGAGGCGCTGACACTGACAGAACAAACCGGACCGGATATCTTGTTGATGGATATCCGCATGCCGGGCATGGATGGTCTGGAGGCGGCACAGCATCTGCAATCGCTGGAACAGCCGCCGGCCATTATTTTTACCACGGCCTACAATGCTTATGCGCTGCAGGCCTTTGAGACACATGTGGTTGATTACCTGCTAAAGCCGGTCCGGCAGGAGCGGCTGGAAGAGGCGCTGCAACATGCGCAGCGCCTGACACGCGTGCAGGCAGCATTATTGCAGGAGATGGATGAGCAGACGGAGGGGCGTCAGTGTATCTGTGCAAGCGTGCGCGGCAGCCTGCAGCTAGTCCCGGTGGGAGAGATCCGTTATTTCCAGGCTGATCAAAAATACGTCACTGTATGCACGGCAGATATGCAGGTATTAATCGAGGAGACGCTGAAGGGACTGGAGCAGGAATTCGCTGATCAGTTTGTGCGTATTCATCGCAACGCCCTGGTTGCGAAGGATTTTATTTCAGGAATGTCAAAAGGTGTGGATGGGCAGGTACGGGTACATTTGGCGGGAATAGAGCAGACCCTGGAGGTCAGCCGGCGGCACGCCGCTGAAATCCGCAGACTCGTC
Organism: Gammaproteobacteria bacterium; assembly: GCA_033791305.1. Lineage (GTDB taxonomy): Bacteria > Pseudomonadota > Gammaproteobacteria > UBA9214 > UBA9214 > UBA9214. Next base: position 9,903 of record JASJGW010000132.1, read on the forward strand.
AGGGCGCTGCAGAGCTGAATAGCTTTGTACCTGTTGCCGGTTGTGCACGCCGACAGCTGTTCATGGTTTCCAGGGCGGCCGGATTCCTGATGCCTGCCAGGGCCGTCTCCACACAGGCATCCAGATAGCCGCCAAATAATTCCGGCGTGTTAATCCCGACCATGCGTTCAGCCAGTTCCCTGCCGTTACCATCCACGAATAAAATAGTGGGGGTGACGAACACCCGGTAGCGGTCAGACAACCGGGTTGCTGCTGTTTGCTGGCCGGTGAAGTCCGTGACGTCTGAACCATTGTCAATGATCAGTTTCCGGATGAAAATCCTGTCCTCGTATTCACCGCTGAGCAGCATGGGCTGCAGAAAGTCCTCCTCCAGCAGCTTGCAGTAACTGCAATCATCCGCCGAGAAGGCGAGTAATATCGGCAGTTGCCGTACCAGCGCCTGCCTGCCATCCTGATGCAGGTTGTCAGCCACGGGAACGCGCATGTCTGCTTGCAAGGCCTCTGCAAGCAGACACAATAATGCACACCCGAAAACAGCAGGCTTGTATAATGGTCGTTTCATTACATTCTATTTAGTGACCGGTTAGCTGCTTATGTCAACAAATTTGCTTCGTATTGCAACACGTAAAAGCCCGCTGGCGCTGTGGCAGGCGGAACATGTGCGGGCACGCATGCTGGAATTACATGCGGGGCTGCAGGTCGAGCTGCTTACCATGAGTACCCAGGGAGATCGCATACTCGACAGTCCGCTGGCAAAAATCGGTGGCAAGGGACTGTTTGTCAAGGAGCTTGAGCAGGGGATGCTGGAGGGCCGAGCAGATATAGCCGTCCACTCCATGAAAGATGTGCCGGCCGAGCTGCCCGATGGGCTCTGTATCGCCGCTATTCTTGAGCGAGAAGACCCGCGGGATGCCTTTGTATCAGCTCAATACGCATCTATTGATGCTCTGCCCGAGGGTGCGCGTGTCGGGACGTCCAGTTTGCGGCGCCAGTGCCAGTTGCGTGCGCGCCGGCCGGACCTGGAGATTCTGGACTTGCGTGGCAATGTCGGCACCCGGCTGGGTAAGCTGGATGCGGGAGATTACGACGCTATCATACTGGCGTGCGCAGGGCTGAAACGGCTGGGCCTGGAAGCGCGTATCACGGCCGCCCTGACGCCCGAGTCCATGTTACCGGCCATCGCACAGGGAGTGATTGGTATTGAATGTCGCTGCGATGATGCGCGGGTAAAGGCATTGATTGAGCCTTTGCACCACACCGTTACAGGGCAACGCACGCAGGCAGAACGTGCCATGAACGCCACGTTTGCCGGTGGCTGCCAGGCACCGGTCGCCGGGTATTCCGTGATCGGGAGTGCCGGCATTGAATTGCGCGGCCTGGTGGGTCGACCGGATGGTACTGAAATCATCCATGGCGACATCAGTGGCCCGGTACAGGATGCGGAGGGACTTGGGAAACAGCTGGCGAATGAGCTGCTGTCACGCGGGGCCGGGCAGATACTTGACGAGTTGTTGAGTGGCGAATAGCAAACAGCGCCTGTTGGTTACCCGGCCAGCGGCACAGTCCGCGCGCTTGTGTGCATTGCTTGAGGCTGCTGGCTATGAGGCCATATGTCTGCCCGCTATCGAAATACTGGACCCTGTGAACCTGTATGCACTTGAGGCCGTGTCCGATGAACTGGGCAGTTATGATCTGGTGGTGTTTGTCAGTGTGAATGCTGTTAAAAAGGGCGTGGAGTTTGTCCTGGATCGTCGTGAGTGGCCAGAGGAAACCGGCATTGCCACGGTCGGTGCACGCTCGGCCGAGGCGTTATTACCCTATGGTCTGTCGACAGACTATGTCCCTGAACACCCGTTCAACAGTGAAGCGTTGCTGGCACAGGATGAGTTGCAGGATATGGCAGGGCAGCGCGTGGCTATTTTTCGCGGTAATGGCGGGCGTGAGTACTTGTACGATGTCCTGACAGAACGTGGCGCAGAAGTGGACTATGTGGAGGTCTACCAACGCGCCTGTCCGGTCGTTGATGCAACTGCTATGCTGAAATTGCTGCAGCCTGGTTACCTGGATTACATCACCGTTACCAGTAATGAAATACTGCAAAACCTGTTTGACATGGCAGGCGCTGCCGGCCAGACACTGTTGTGTGAACTGCCACTGGTGGTGGTCAGCCAACGCCAGTCGGTGCTGGCAAGGGAGCTTGGTTTTAACAGGGAACCGCTGCTTGCGGCCAATGCGAGTGATGCAGCAATTGTCGCCGCGGTTAAAGGGAGCTAGTTACTTTTCTCCGACAGTGCAGCATATTCAAAGGCGTCCGAAAAGAAGCGTGACGTATCCAGACCATACTGTATGAAGAGGTTGTGTCCTGCCTCTACCATGACCGGTGGTCCGCTCATGTAGATGTCATGTCCGGAGAGATCCGGATAATCCCTGATAACCGTATCGGTCACAAAGCCGGTGGCGCCTTTCCAGTTATCGTCCGCCATGGGTTCTGACAATACCGGTGTGTAGCTGAAGTTTGTGTGGTCCTGCAGCCACTGCGCAGGTAGTTCCTCCAGATACAGGTCACGCCTGGCACGTACCCCCCAGTACAAATGCAGTGGTTTTTCAAGGCTGGTATGAAAGGCGTGTTCCAGTATGCCTTTAAGCGGTGCAAAGCCGGTACCGCCCCCGATCAGGATCGCCGGGCGGTCGGTGTCCTCGCGCAGGAAGAAAGTACCGAGCGGCCCTTTAATACGCAGCATGGCCTTTTCCTGCATCTGGTTGAATACCCGGTCGCTGAAATAGCCGCCGCTGATATTGCGTATATGCAGTTCAATAAAGCTGTCGTCATGTGGTGCATTGGCGATGGAGAATGCCCGGGGCGCATGGTCCTGGAGCAGGACATCAATGTACTGTCCGGCCAGAAATTGCAGGCGCTCGGTGTCCGGCAGTTTCAGGTAGATCCGGATGACATCGTGCGCCAGGTGTTCGAGCTTGTTCACCCGACAGGGCAGGGTCCTGACCTCAATATCCCTGGCGGCGTCGACTTCGCGTATACGGATGGTCAGGTCGCTGGTGGGGCGTGCCTGACAGAACAGGGCTTGCTTTTTTGCGGCATCAGCATCGGTCAATGCTGCCGGCGGACCCTCGGTGTAGTCAACCGAACCATCGGTCACTGTGCCCATGCATGAACCGCAGGCACCGTTGCGACAGCCATATGGCAGTATAATCCCCTGACGCAGCGCGGCATCGAGGACGGATTCGGATGATTCCACGCTAAAGGTATGACCGCTGGGCTGGATTGTGACCTGATACGTCATGAATAGGTTGTTTATAACGAAAATAGGCAGGCATTGTCGCTGATTTACCATGCAAGATAAACCACAGAAAACTGTGCTAATCGTAGGTTGCGGCGCTATCGGTCGACGGGTGGCTGCGCTGCTGCCTGCAAGCCGATTTAACGTTACCGGCATTGTTCGCAGTGATGAGAGTGTGGAGGCGCTGGCTAAATCCGGTGTGCGGGCGGTCTGCATTGATCTTGATCGGCCGGATCCCGGCATGGAACACTATCTGGAGCAGGGCTGCCGTGATAGCGATATTTTTTACTTTGCGCCACCCCCTCCGGCAGGTGAGCAGGACCTGCGCATGCAGGCATTTCTTGGTGTCCTGTCGGGGAAGACGGGAGTCCGGCGGATCGTCTATATCAGCACCAGTGCCGTGTATGGTGATTGTCACGGTGCCTGGATTACCGAATCACAGCCGCTAAACCCGACCACGCCCCGTGGCCAGCGGCGTCAGGATGCCGAGCAGCAGTTGCGTGACTGGTGCCGGACACATGCAGTGCAGTGGGTAATTCTGCGCGTGCCGGGAATCTACGGAGCCGGAAAACTTCCACTGGCACGCCTGCGTAAAGGGACGCCCGTGTTGCGCGAGGCTGACGCGCCGTATACCAATCGCATTCATGCCGATGACCTTGCGGCCATCTGTGTCGCGGCAATGCACAGTTCCATTGCCAACACGGTCTACAATGTCAGTGACGGCCATCCCGGTAACATGACCGATTATTTTTTCAGGGTCGCGGATGCCGCCGGTTTGCCGCGACCACCGGAGGTCAGTCGTGAAGAGGCGCAGACAACGCTGTCAGTCGGCATGTTGTCCTTTCTGCAGGATTCGCGCCGCATGGACAACGGCAAGCTGCTGAATGAACTGGGGATACAACTGCAGTACCCGAATCTGGATGCCGGCCTGGCGGACTGTTTTCGATGAGCCTTTCCAGGGTTACTGTGTGCTCATCATGGCCTGATTGATTCGTTCATGCGCATCCGCGGGAGAAATGTTTATTTCTATAAATATCAAATAGATATGAAAAAATTCATGTATAATAGAATATTATTGTTTGCTCTATAGTTAAAATTCCGCCATGACCGGGGTGTGATCGGAGGGTCTTTCGAGGCGGCGTGGTTCCTTGTCGATGGTACAGGCGCGGCAGCAGTCAGCCAGTGCCCTGCTGGCCAGCAGCAGGTCGATACGCAGGCCACGGTTTCTGCGGAAGCCGGCGGCGCGGTAGTCCCACCAGCTGTAACTCTCTGCTTCCTGTTCAAACAGGCGATAGGTATCGGCGAGACCCAGCTCCAGTATTTTCTGCAGTGCCTCGCGTTCCGGTGTGCTGCACAGAATGCGTTCGTGCCAGGCTTCCGGGTCATGTACGTCACGATCATCCGGTGCGATATTAAAATCGCCCAGCACGACAAAGCGTTCGAACTGTTGCAGCTGTTTGCTGATGTGGTCGGTCACCTTGTCCAGCCAGTGCAGCTTGTGCGCATATTTATCGCTGCCGACTTCCTGGCCGTTGACTACGTACAGGTTCAGTATGCGGATATCGCCAATGGTGGCGCCGAGGATGCGCCGTTGTGGATCATCCAGTCCTGACACGTCGGTAATAATGTCACTGGCTTCTTCCTTGCTGATAATGGCAACACCGTTATAGGTTTTTTGTCCGGAGAACACAACATGGTATCCGGCTGTTTCTATTTCGCCGACAGGAAAATTTTCATCCGTCGTCTTGGTTTCCTGCAGGCACAGGATGTCGGCCTGTGAGGAAGCCAGCCAGTCGAGTACGTGTGGCAGCCGGACCTTGAGTGAATTAACGTTCCAGGTGGCGATTTTCATGGTCAGGCCGCCAGGCCACTGTGTCGCAGCAAGGCGTCAATGGTCGGTTCGCGCCCGCGGAACTCTACAAACAACTCCATGGGTTCGCGTGAGCCACCTTGCTCCAGAACACTGCTAAGGAATTTGTTGCCGGTGTCACGATTAAAGATACCGGTCTCTTCAAATGCGGAGAAGGCATCGGCAGATAACACTTCCGCCCATTTGTAACTGTAGTAGCCGGCGGCATAACCACCACCGAAAATATGCGCAAAGCTGTTTTCAAAACGGTTGAATGCCGGTGGCCGCATAACGGCAATTTCTTCACGCACCCTGTTCAGGGTGCTGTGAATTCGTGCACCCTTGGCGGGGTCGTAATCGCGGTGAATGCGAAAATCGAAGCTGGCAAACTCCAGTTGCCGCATCATCTGCATGGCTGACTGGTAGTTTTTGGCCTGTCGCATGCGTTGATACATTTCCCCCGGAATTTTGTCGCCGGACTCATAGTGGCCGGAAAACAGGTCCAGTGCTTCACGTTCCCAGCACCAGTTTTCCATGAACTGACTGGGCAGTTCCACCGCGTCCCAGGCAACACCACTGATACCGGAGACCCCGCTATAATTGATCTGTGTCAGCATGTGGTGCAGGCCATGACCGAATTCGTGAAACAGGGTGATCACCTCGTCATGTGTGAACAGCGCTGGCTGGTTACCAATGGGCGGGGAGAAGTTACAGGTGAGGTATGCGACCGGTATCTGTAGCCCTTTTCCAGTGCCACGACGGCTGATGCATTCGTCCATCCAGGCACCCCCACGCTTGTGCTGACGTGCGTACAGGTCCAGGTAAAACTCACCACGTACGTCACCGGCGGCATCCCTTATACGGTAGAAATGTACAGCCTCATGCCAGCTGTCGATGCCCTCAACCGCATCGATCTGCAGGCCGTAGAGACGCTCGACGATCAGGAACAAACCTTCAATTACTCGTGGTTCGGGGAAATAGGGTTTCAGCTCTTCCTGCGAGATAGCATATTTTTTCTGCCGCAATTTCTCCGAGTAGTAGGAGATATCCCAGGCCTGCAGGTCGTCGCTGTTATCGTGTGCACGGGCAAAGTCACGCACCTCTTCCAGTTCCCGGACAGCAGCCGGCTTTGAGCGTACGGCAAGGTCATTCAGGAAGCCTGTTACCTGTTCGGTAGACTCGGCCATCTTGGTGGCGAGTGACCGTTCAGCATAGTTTTTAAAACCCAGCAGCAGGGCTGCTTCATGGCGTAAGGCCAGAATTTCTTCCATGATGGCCGTGTTGTCCCATGCTCCTGCGTGAGGACCCAGTTCAGAAGCACGCGTTACATAGGTGCTGTACAATTCTTCGCGAAAATCCCGGTTATCAGCATAGGCCATTACCGGATAATAGGAGGGAAACTCCAGTGTAAATACCCAACCTTCCAGGCCACGCTGTTCGGCTGTCTGTTTTGCCAGTGAGCGTGCACTTTCCGGCAGTCCTGCAAGCAGAGTTTCATCGCGAATCTGTTTGTGCCAGGCATTGGTAGCATCCAGCACATTATCGCTGTATTGCGATGAGAGTTGTGAGAGTCTTTGCAGTATCTCCTTGTAACGGTTACGTGCGTCCTGATCGAGTTCAATGCCGGAGAGGCGGAAATCACGCAGTGCGTTGTCAATCACTTTTTTCTGGGCGGTGTCCAGACGTGCATATTCGTCCCCGTTGGCGATCTGTCGATACGCCTTGTACAGGCCTTCGTGCTGTCCCAATTCGGTGCCGTACTCACTCAGTACAGGCAGACATTTATTATACGTCTCACGCAGTGCATCGCTGTTGACGACAGCGTTCATGTGGCCGACGGGTGACCAGGCACGATTGATACGGTCATCCATGGTGTCCAGCGGTTCAACCAGGTTCTCCCAGGTGTAGCAGCTGTTTTGTTCCAGCAATTGTTCGACCAGACGGCGACTTTCTGCGAGCAGTTGGTCAACAGCGGGTTTAACATGTTCAGGTTTGATGTGTGAAAAGGGCGGCAGGCCGCCATCCAGTTCCAGCAGGGGGTTCAACATTCGGGTAATACCTCTTGATTCACAGGGCGTATTGCAGTTTTAGGTCAGGCGTACTCTAGCATCTTGCAGGTATCTGTTGAATGCCTGTAGCATTGCCTGGATTCTGCGGTACTGCATCCGTGTTACATTAATGTCAATTTTTCGTAGCATGTAGAGGGGCGTTTGTGGCAATCAGGAAATTCGAGAGTATTTCACCGGTTATTGCCGAATCGGCCTATGTGGATGCGGCGGCGCTGGTGATCGGGGACGTCACCATCGGTGATGAAGCATCCCTGTGGCCAATGGTCGTCGCGCGTGGTGATGTTAACTCCATTCATATCGGTGCTCGCACCAATATTCAGGACGGCACCATCCTGCACGTCAGTCATGACAGCGAGTTTGCCCCAGGCGGATTCGCGCTGCATATCGGCGCTGGTATCACCGTCGCGCACCAGGCGATCTTGCATGGCTGTACCGTTGAAGACCGGTGTCTGATCGGGATGGCGGCAACGGTCATGGACGGTGCGATTATACGGTCCGGTGCGATTGTGGGCGCAGGCAGCCTGGTACCGCCCGGGCATGACCTGGAAGGCGGCTTCCTCTGGGTAGGTTCTCCAGCACGCAAGGTGCGTCCCTTGCGTGAGCAGGAAGAAGCGTTTCTAGATTACTCTGCCGTCCATTATATTGAGGTGAAGAACCGCCATTTGGCATGTTCTGACTAGTTCGGGTGGCGTAATGCCTGGATGACCGACCGGGTGTTCGGCCGGACGTTGCGCCACAGGCAGAATGACTCTGCCGCCTGTTCCACCAGCATGCCCAGTCCGTCCATGCAGCGCGCGGCACCCAGTTGTTGTGCCCAGTCCATAAAGGCAGTGCTTTTGTCTGCGTACATCATGTCATAACACCAGCTCTCCGTCGTCACCACGCTTTCCGGTAACGCTGGTACCTTGCCTGACAAGCTGGCGGCGGTGGCATTGATAATGATATCGAAAGGCTGGCCATCCACATCACCCAATCCGCAGCCCTCGGTATGTCCAAGCTCACAGAACAGACGTGCCAGTTCCACAGCTTTTTCCGGGGTACGGTTGGCTATGGCCAGCAAGGCTGGCCTTTCCTCCAGCAGTGGTTCGATGACGCCACGTGCAGCACCGCCGGCGCCGACCAGCAACAGCCGCTTGTTCTTCAATGCCGCGCCGTGGTTGTGCAGCAGATCCCGTACCAGTCCGGCACCATCGGTGTTGTCACCAAAATGCCGGCTGTCTTCATAAAGAATCAAGGTGTTAACTGCGCCGGCACGCTCGGCACGGTCACTGCGTGTGGCCACCAGTGCCCAGGCTTCTTCCTTGAAGGGAACGGTGATATTCAGGCCCTTGCCGCCCTGTTGCAGAAAATCGGCAACGGCCTCTCTGAAGCCATCTTTCTCAACCAGAATAGCGTCGTACCGGAGTTGCTGGTTTGTTTGTCCGGCAAACAGTGTGTGGATCCGGGGAGACTTGCTGTGGGCAACGGGATTGCCCATGACGGCGTAGCGATCCATCCGCATATGGCCCTAGCTATCGTGCAGCCACTGCCCGACTGACTTCGCGAAATACGTCAGGATGGCATCGGCACCGGCGCGCTTCATAGACAGCAGCGATTCCATCACAACCGCCTGTTCCTCAAGCCAGCCATTTTGGGCAGCAGCCTTGAGCATCGCGTACTCCCCGCTTACCTGGTAGGCAAGGGTGGGTACGCCGAACTGGTCCTTTATGCGACGGATGATATCCAGGTAGGGCATGCCGGGTTTTACCATGACCATGTCGGCGCCCTCCTCCAGGTCCAGTGCGACTTCCCGTAATGCCTCGTTACTGTTGGCGGGGTCCATCTGGTAGCTGTATTTATTGCCACCGGCAAGGTTGCTTGCAGAACCTACGGCATCGCGGAACGGACCATAAAAGCTTGAGGCGTATTTTGCTGCATATGCCAGGATGCGAGTATTGCGGTGACCGGCCTGTTCCAGTGCGGTGCGAATAGCACCAATGCGGCCATCCATCATATCCGAGGGTGCGACGATGTCGGCACCCGCCGCGGCGTGCGACAATGCCTGTTTCACCAGAACTTCTACGGTCTCGTCATTCAGTACGTAGCCGTCCTGATCAATCAGGCCGTCCTGGCCATGGGTGGTAAAGGGGTCCAGTGCAACGTCGGTAATGACGCCCAGCGCAGGTAAATCCCGTTTTAGCGCGCGTACCGCACGCTGTGCCAGGCCATCCGGGCTAAAGGCCTCGCGTGCATCTTCAGACTTGGCGCTTGCCGGCGTGACCGGAAACAGCGCAATGGCCGGGATGCCCAGTGCCAGGATGTCAGCTGCTTCCGACAACAGTTCGTCGATGCTGAGTCGTTCAATACCGGGCATGGAGGCAACCGGTTCACGCTGTTGTTTGCCTTCCAGTACAAATATCGGGTAAATGAGATCGGTACAGGTGAGTTCCGTTTCACGCATCAGACTGCGGCTAAATTCGTCACGCCGCATACGTCGCAGTCGGGTGGCGGGATAGCGGCTGCTTCCCAAGAGTGTATTAGTCATGGTTAAGGCTCCTGAAGAATCATGGTGCACAGTTTACCGTGCCAGCAGCCGGTATCAACGTACCATTTGCTTGGGCACGCGTGTAAGCTTTGCTAATGTCAATGTATCAATTGAAACAGTCTATTACAGATCATGAACCGGGCTGCACTGCCGCCAGGCTGTTGCGTGGGCAGCGGCCACTGCTGGCTGCCTGGTACGGAAACCCGTTGCCATTTGACAGTGTGACAAGGCTACAGGCCGCCGCACAGCGCGAACTGCAGACGCGTCTGTGTGCTGGTGCACACTGTTTCCAGATACACGTGTTGCAACTTGTTTGTTATTTCCAGGACCAGGTTAATGTCAGGCTGAAATACGAAAACCTGCAGGCAACTGCCAGGGATACGTTTGAGCATGCCTTGCTGGAGCTGGTTTACGGGCAGTTGCTGATCAGCTGTAGAAAGGCGGGTGCAAATCGGCACCTGGCCGACGGGTTTGCACTGGCGACCGATTACCTGGCTTCAGCCGATTATTTTATACTGGTGCGACAACATGAACTGCTGGCTTATCTGCCGCTTTCAGAAACACCGTCATTGCCGCAGGATCTGGCCTCATTGCTGGCAGAGGCAGTTGTTATAAAGCAATTGCAGAGTGGTGAATGCATACAATACAGACCGACACATCTGGATACCGTCGGGTAAGCAGACATCGGGATGGTCTGCATCAAGGTAGTATCCTGATTCATGAACATGGTCATCGCGGCTTGCCGCTTTATCGCTAACCAGCTGGCGCCCGTTACCTTGCTGGGTGCGGTAATTGCCTATTTATACCCGCCATTATTTCTGGTCTTTAAGGCCAGTTTTCTGTGGTTTTTTGCAGCCACCATGTTTGCAATAGGCATCGTACTGGACACCAGTGAGTTGCAGGAGACGTTGCGCAGACCATCGCTTATCCTGATGGGCGTGCTGACCCAATATACCGTGATGCCGATATTTGGACTCGCTGTGGCCATGTTGACTCCATTGTCAGCGGAACTCAAGCTCGGCTTTATTATTGTTGCCTGCGCACCTGGCGCCATGGCCAGTAATGTCATGGTCTACCTGGCAGGTGGTGCCGTGGCGTTTTCAGTGGCGATGACAACGGTGGCAACATTTCTTTCGCCGGTGTTGACTCCCGCACTGGTCGAAGGGCTGGGTGGTGAATTGTTGCAGATTCCCTTCTGGCCAATGATGAAGACAATCATGCTGACGGTGGTTTTGCCCCTGGGTACCGGTATGGTACTGGGCAAGTATCTTGGTCGCTATCTGCAGATGGCACGCAGCCTGTCACCGGCTGTCGCTGCGATTGCCATTGTCATTATTTGCAGCTATGCCGTGGCAGCCAACCAGGAGCGCATTGCCCTTGTCGGTGGCTGGGTGATTGTCATGGTGATACTCCTGAACGCACTGGGTTATCTGGCAGGCTGGTGGCTGGGTCGATTGTATGGCTTTGATGCCACCCACCGGTTGACGCTGGCGATTGAGATCGGTATGCAGAATGCTGGTCTTGGCGTGGCACTGGCTCTGGCACATTTTTCTCCGGAAACGGCCTTGCCGGGTGCCCTGTTTGCAGTGTGGTGTATCGTGACAGCGGCAGGAGCGAGTTCCTGGCTGCGGCAGCGAGAGCGCGCATAAAAGATAATATATCTTGCAAACTTATTAAGTTATGAATGTTACGATGAGTTATCCCTGCATATTAAAATAACCCTAAAGAACTGTTTTCCATTGCCGATAGCATTATCAGACAGTGACACAACAGTGTCCTCTGATATGGGTCCAACTGTGATCAGGGAAGATCAGGGCCCATTTCAGAGAAGATTTTTGACATTGCACAGTGCACACAGTCTCCTCCGACGCTGAAAAGCGTTTTCAACCCGCCGAAAGGCGGGTTTTTTTTGCCTACAGGGATGTAGGTACGTCGCGGGAGGCAGGATGCCGGGAGTGACGCGCCAGGGAGGTCTTTAGCGTATAAATCCCCCAGCCAGGGTGGTTTTATATGCACTGAGGTACTTTGGTACTTCGCGGGAGGCATGGAGAAGGTGAGACCGGGAACCGGTCGAGAGGCTGGTCTGGGCCATGCCGGGAGCGATCTCTCAAAGCTGCCCGCATGGTTTATTATTGATTGCGTAGGGCGACGCGCCACTGGAAAGCAGGATCAGCGGTCGCTGGTGGCCGATA
>JASJGW010000133.1:0-3564 GCA_033791305.1 Gammaproteobacteria bacterium
GGGGTCATATTCGAAGGGGCTTAGCTCACCGCAAGGCTCGAATGCCGCAAAAGCTTTTATCATTATGCTTCTCCTGTGAGTGAATTCTGTTTCGATTGTCGTTAAACAAGGATTATCTTGCAGGACGATCCATGCTCTGCATTCATCGAACAATTCGCAGTCTAGCCTGTGCAGGCCGAATTGAAAACTTGAACAGTGAGCCAAACGAGGCATTATAAAGCAGATATCAGGACACTACGCTGTACCAACATAAATTCCTGAAAAAGATAATAGTGGTCCGCAAGTCGTCTTTGGATCGTCTCCCGCCTGTTAGAATCTTATTTTGAATTTATAAGTCGATATTTCCGCACTTGGTTAATTACTGTACCTCATGTTGGGTTTTGCCACCAACAGTGTTGTGGTAGAACTGGAATTTGGTCGTCTCGTAGATGCCTTTCGCGAGATCTTTCAGCAACAGGGTTTTCTCGGGGAACTGTGCAGATACATCAGCGGACGGATCGTCAGCATGCAGGTCATGGAGTTTGGCATCGGTGCCATCATGCTTCATTCTTAGCATATAATTTTTCGTGATTGCACCTATAACCGGGGCACGCTTTCCGGACGTCTGCGTATAGACTGCGCGCTCACCTTCCGGTGTCGGCCCGTTGATATCACGACCCATGGTTGAATTTACATAATCGACACCCAGCCAACCCGCGATTGTCGGGACCACATCCACCAGGCTGGTGGCCTCTTCAATCACCCGGGGTTGAAGGTATTGGGGAGCGTAGATGATAAACGGCACATGTAAGCCATCCAGGTCCAGCAGTTCATAAAATGGCTCCATATGCGGCGTTGTAGTGATGCGATTATTATGGTCGCCAAATACTACAAAAATCGTGTGCTCAAAATAACCACTGTGTTTGGCCATCTCGAGGAACCTGCCAATGTTAAAATCCAGCAAGCGCACGGCATTATATTGGGCGGTACTCTTGAAGCCATATTGCGCTACTTCTTCTTCAGACAGGTCATCTATCTGAAAACCCTCGTTCTCCTCGGGAATAGTAAACGGCCGGTGATTTGCAGCTGTTTGTATGTAGGCAAAAAACGGACGGTCTTGCGGCTGACCGGCCAACACCCTGTCAACCTCCCGGAACAATCCCAGGTCGGAAATACCCCAAACATCGACCAGGGGTTCCGTATAACTGTCTTCCTGGTACAGATGGATTCCCTTGATACTGCTTTGGATGAGGGCGCTCATATTCGCCCAGCCGGCGTTGCCACCGATAAAATAGAACTTCTCATGGTCGCTGAGGTAGTTCAGTGCAATCCGCTGCTCGGCAATCAACGGGTTCCTGGTGGCTGTTTTAACCGATGACACATCAGGCAAACCGGTAATACTCGCAAACACCGTGCGTGACGTGCCGGATACCGGCACATAAAAGTTCGGTAAAAACCAGCCTTCACGCGCCATCATGTCCAGGTTTGGAGAAGTTTTTAGCGGGTTGTTGTGTACGCTGAGCCGGCTGGCGCCCAGTGATTCCAGCATAATAAATACAATATTTGGCGGGCGTTCAAACTGTAATTTTTGCGGCCCACCAGATAATTGCCGGTCGTAATTCAGGATGGTTTCATCCTTGTTAGTGACATTTAGATAATCTGCAATCACCGGATAATAGTGATGCACCTCCTGCATGTCATAATGCGGCTCTCGTAGTTCGAAGGTGTCATAGAAGAACAATACCGGGTTAATGCCGAGAGCAGAAACGGTATCGTTGCCTGAAAAGAAGGCATGGTTCCAGCGCAGTGGCACCGGATTCTGAATGTTGATATCGGCAAAGCGGCCCAATAGTCCGCCCAGCACCAGGAAGGTGACTACGGCAGTGCCGGTCACGGCCTGCAATTTCGTAATTGGCCGTTGTTCCCTGTCAAGCGTCTTGCGTTCCAGCAGTATCACCAGCCAGCTGGCAACAGCGACAGTGAGCAGCCAGGCCAGTGTTACCCAGACAACAGGGTAACTCTCCCACATCATGTTGGCGGAGATAGATAGATCTTCGAAAAAGCGCAGGGCTGTGGAATTCAGGCGAATACCGAGATAGGTATAGTGGCCGAAATCAATGATATAAAACAGCAGCGTGATCAACAGGGCAACGGCAATGTATACCCGGGACAGTTTGCGAATAAGCGGCGAACTGGAGACGTTATAGCGCGGCACCCAGGTCAACAGGAATACTGGCAGGCTGAGTAAAAGTGCCAATCGCAGGTCAAATTTTACGCCGATATACAGTGTCTCGTACAAAATGCCCGGATCCGGATGAACCGTCTGCCCGACCTCCGAGAACCCGAAATAAAATATGGCCCGCAGTGCCACAAAAAACATGAACAGCAGCGCCACAACACCAGCCGCATACTGCAATCGTCCGGACTTCAACCAGGCCATTAACTAACTCCTTCTCCAAAAGACAAGCGGCAACCGTTTACAGATCAGTCGATTGCCTGACATGTGCGGTTTTACCGGGGGTAACCCTGGATAGCGGTGGCCGGAGCCACGTCAGCATAATCAGCACAATAAATAAGGGGTCTAGCAGGTAATCCCACAAGTTGTGTGATTCCAGTAGTTGCTGGGAAAATGCTATTACTGCGGCAGTTATGCTTACTGCCAGAAAGTAGTACTTTCTCAACCAGCAGAACAGGGTAATTATACACAGCACCGCAAGCAACCAGGGGTTGGAATACCCCAGGCTGTAACTGTCGAATTGGGTCAGTCCCAGCGCGAACGGGTAGAGCAGTATAGCCGCAGCCATTACCAGTCGGCGCAGCAGGACCGGTTCATCTTCTTGAAAAAGCTGCCATGAAAAGTTCTGCTGCAGAATGATGGCGAGATAAAAAATCAGGGCAGTGACAGAGCTGTCGCCAAACACGCCACGCACATAATACCAGCCCGGGTAGTCAGCCAGCGGTAACATTACCAGCAGGGCGATGATGACCACCACCAGAACTCTCCCGGCAGGTGGCAACCTGTTTACTGGCAACAGCAGGGTGGCCCATGCGATACACGCTAATACCGTGGCCAGGCCAGTTAACAGCGGTGTTGCACTGATCATGATTCAGGTCCCGCAGTTGCCAGCATTTCCAGTAGTGCTGCGCGATTAAAATAGACGTGTTTGATGTGTTTTCTTTTCCATGTGTAGAACAGGTGGAAGTTACCGTCGTGTGTCTGTAGCAGGAACGGGTAAGAGAATGGATTGTGTATATTCTCGCTGCCAACTGCTGTTTCAAAACGGTACACCAGCTGCCATGCAGCACTGTTGTCACTGCGGTGTGCCATGCTGATGTCCTCTTTTTCCGTGGGATGATTATTGAAAACCAGCAACAGTTCATCCGGCATGTTCAGCTGGACAACCGCTATTGCCGCATCCGGGTTGGGGAGCGTAAGTGCTTCAAGTGCCGTCCAGTCGGCCAGATTGTCCTGGCTGCGACTGAACCAGAGTTTACCCGGTTGCCTGGCGGAGGTGTTGCGCATAAACGCGGTGGCATGCGTAGTATCTGCAGGTAACAGGACTGGCTGGATGGCTTTCCTGCCGT
>JASJGW010000134.1:0-5546 GCA_033791305.1 Gammaproteobacteria bacterium
CCATCAGCTTGGCTACCTTGCCATCATAGATGGTACCGACCTCAACGTCAGCCGTGATCTGTTCGATGCGACGGCGGGCTTCGTTACCCGCATCCAGGTCAACAGAGGCAATCTTGATCGTGCCGGTATCATCGATATCGATATTGGCACCGGTCTCATCCTGGATGGAACGGATGGTAGCACCTCCCTTGCCAATCACGTCACGGATCTTGTCCGGGTTGATCTTGATGGTGATATAACGTGGCGCGAATTCGGACACATCCTCACGCGGCACCTCGATGACTTTTTGCATTTCACCCAGGATATGCATGCGTCCATCATTGGCCTGTGCCAGTGCCTTCTCCATGATTTCCCTGGTGATACCCTGGATCTTGATATCCATCTGCAATGCAGTCACACCCTTCGTGGTACCGGCCACCTTGAAGTCCATGTCGCCAAGGTGATCCTCGTCTCCCAGGATATCCGTCAACACGGCATAGCCATCATCTTCCTTGATCAGACCCATCGCGACACCGGCAACGGCACCGCTGATCGGCACGCCGGCGTCCATCATTGACAGGCTGCTGCCACAAACACTCGCCATAGAGCTGGAACCGTTGGACTCTGTAATTTCGGACACGATGCGGATGGTATAGGGAAAATCTTCGTTGTTCGGCATGACGGCACTGACACCGCGCTTGGCCAGTTTTCCATGGCCAACCTCGCGACGCTTGGTGCCACCGACCCGGCCGGTTTCACCTACACAATAAGGCGGGAAATTGTAGTGCAGCATGAACTGCTCTTTATAGTTGCCAGCCAGTGTATCAATCAGCTGTGCATCACGTTCGGTACCCAACGTAGTCACGACCAGTGCCTGCGTCTCGCCGCGTGTAAATAATGCCGAGCCATGTGCACGCGGCAGTACACCGGTACGAATGGTAATCGGGCGCACCGTACTGGTATCGCGGCCATCGATACGGGATTCACCGGCAAGGATACGGCTACGGACGGTTTTCTTCTCGAGCTTGCCAATAGCGCCCTTGACTGCGTCACTGGAGAAACCGTCTTTGGCGTCATCATCGGCCACCTTGTCGACGATTTCCTCGCGAACCTTGCTCAGCAGCGTGTAACGGTCTTGCTTGTCGGCAATCTTGTAGGCAGCTGCAATGGCTTCACCGCCTTCCTTTTCAACGGCATCCAGCAGGACAGTATTTTCTTCCGGAGCAGCCCATGCCATGACCGGCGTGTTAACTTCTGCAGCCAGTTCCCTGATAACATTAATGACGACCTGCTGTTGCTCATGCCCAAAGACCACCGAACCGAGCATAACGTCTTCCGGGAGTTCCTTCGCCTCGGACTCGACCATCAGTACAGCATTGTCGGTACCGGCAACGATCAGGTCCAGCTGCGATGCTTCCATCTGTTCCGTAGTCGGGTTGAGCACATAGTTACCATCAATGTAGCCAACGCGGGCCGCGCCCACCGGGCCACTGAACGGCAGACCGGAAATCGACATGGCTGCAGACGCACCGATCAATGCCGGAATATCCGGGTTGATCTGTGGGTCATATGAAATCACCGTGAGTATAACCTGTACCTCGTGCGTAAAACCCTTCGGAAACAGCGGGCGCAACGGGCGGTCAACCAGGCGACACAGCAAGGTTTCTGCTTCGCTTGGACGACCTTCGCGGCGGAAGAAGTTACCCGGGATCTGACCGGCCGCATACCCCTTTTCCTGATAATCAACGGTCATCGGGAAGAAGTCGCGCCCTACCATGGGGTACTTGTCTCCGACAACGGTAGCAAGCACCTGTGTCTCACCCATGCTGACGATTACTGCACTGCACTGGCGGGCAATTTCCCCGGTTTCGAGCGTGACCGTCTGGTCACCATACTGAAATGTTTTTTTAATAGCAGTCACGGATGTATTCCCCAGTCAGAATAAGGTGGTTGATTAACAGCGGGTGAAATGATGCGAATTCTAGCGGCGCAGGCCAAGCGTACCGATGAGGTCCTGATAGCGTTTGCTATCTTTGCCCTTCAGGTAGTCCAGCAATTTACGGCGCTTGTTGACCATCCGCAGGAGACCCTGACGTGAATGATGATCGCCCTTGTGCTCGGCAAAATGCCCAGTCAGCTCTGTGATATTGGCTGTCAACAAGGCAACCTGTACTTCAGGCGAACCGGTATCTGCATCGCCACGTTTGTGAGCATCAACGATCTGCCCTTTTTGTTCGGCATTTAAAGCCATCTAAAAACTCCTGGAATTTACTTAAATCTCTTCAAAATCAAGTTAGCGGCGTATTCTAACCCCCGCTTCCGTCCGCTACAAGCATCCCGTAGGGGTATCAGGAAGCGACCATCAGCCGCCGCGGCGCTACCCGCCCGTCATCCAGTATCTCGCCCATCCCCAGAAACCGGCTTTCACCCTCATAAAGACGTACCCAGCCGGCAGTCGGGGCCTTCGGGACCAGCACCGGTTGGCCCTGACGCAGGTAAAAAGCGGCATCCCCCGTCAGTCGGACACCCGGCCACTGTGTCAGGCCACTTTCCATCGGCAACAACAGCTCGTCCAACGCATAATGCCCTTCACGGGCAACGGCCTCCAGGCCTTCCATATCAATCATATTGATATCATCGAAAGGACCCACACCATTTCGACGGAGGCCGATAACATGTGCACCGCAACCCAGCCGTTCACCAATATCTTCAATCAGCGTGCGCACATAGGTACCTTTTGTGCAATGCACCCGCAGCTCTGCAACCGGTGCCTCAAAGCTCACCAGTTCCAGCTCATAAATGGTTACCCGCCGTGGTTCACGCTCCACTTCAACGCCCTGACGGGCCAATTTGTAGAGCCGCTCGCCCTTGTGTTTCAGTGCCGAATACATGGGTGGAATCTGCTCGATATTACCCCGGAAGCCTTCGAGGGTCTTGCGTAGCTGCTCTTCATTCAGACCATCCAGCGGCCGCTGCTTGATGAGTTCACCTTCGGCATCACCTGTCGATGTCTGTTCGCCAAATTTACAGGTAACCTGGTAGCGTTTGTCGGCATCCAGCAGAAACCCGGACACCTTGGTTGCCTCCCCGAAACACAGCGGCAACAGTCCTGTAGCGAGCGGATCCAGGCTACCTGTATGCCCTGCCTTGCGTGCAGCATACAGTTTTTTAACCACCTGCAGGGCTGCATTGGATGTTAGTCCGGCAGGCTTATCCAGCAGCAAAATACCGTTAACACGGCGCAGATTCTGATGACTACGACGTCGACCCATAATCGTCTGACAACCTCATTTCATATTCCGATAAACATACGACCAAAATAAACAATTCTTCGTTCGACGGGTGCGCTGCGCTTTACCCGTCCTGCACATAAATCAATAGCACTCAGACTGCAGGATGAGTAAAGGAGCACAGCAACAATGGACAGGAGAGTCCAAGTGTCGCGGAGCACTTGGATGTGCGAGAGCGCCCGCCCCCATCAAGTTGGCTGCAACTATTCGTCATCATCAGCATTGCCCTTGTCGCTGGCAATAGCCGCATTAATCAACGCCCCCATGCGCGCTCCCTCTTCCAGGGAACGATCAAGATAAAAACGCAGTTCGGGGATCACCCTGATATGCAGGATCTTGCCCAGCCTGTGTCGCAGGAAACCTGAAGCATGACTCAATACACTGATCGATGCGTCTGTCTGCGCTGCATCTCCCAGTACAGAGACATACACCTTCGCATGCGCCAGGTCGCGCGAGACCATAACGGCAGTAACACTCACCATCCCCAGCCGGGGATCCTTGAGTTCATCATGTATCAGCGATGCCAGCTCGCGCTGGATCTGTTCGCCAACACGGCGTGTCCTTGGAAATTCCTTTGGCATCACTCATACACACTCTGACAACAGGTCCGGGTTATGGAATACAGCAACAATCCCGACAATAAAGTCCTACAGAGCGCGCGCCACCTCAAAGCGTTCAAACACTTCAATCTGGTCGCCGGCCTTGACGCTGTAATTCTTCACGCCTATCCCGCACTCGGTGCCCGCCTTGACTTCATTGACGTCATCCTTGAAGCGGCGCAGGGACTCAAGCTCACCTTCAAAGACCACAACATTGTCACGCAGCACACGAATCGGACTATTGCGACGCACGGTTCCCTCGGTGACGATGCTGCCGGCAATATCGCCCAGCTTGCGCGAACGAAAAACTTCCTTGACCTCTGCCAGGCCAATGATCTTTTCCCGGGTCTCCGGCGCCATCAAACCGCTTGCAGCCGCCTTAACATCATCGATGGCGTTATAGATAACGCTGTAGTACTTGAGCTCAATGTTGTTTTCCTCGATCAGGCGCTTGGATGAACCATCGGCACGCACATTAAAGCCGATGATAATTGCGTTGGAAGCAACTGCCAGATTAACATCCGACTCATTGATACCACCGACACCACTGCCAAGCACCTTCACCTTCACATCCGACTCATCGGCCGTCAGATTGGTCAATGCCTCTTTCAACGCCTCGGCACTGCCCTGCACGTCTGCCTTGAGCACGATATTGACAGACGGCACCTGACCTTCACGGACAGATGAAAACACATCTTCAAGCCGTGCCTGCTGCTGTGATGCAAGCCGCTGGGCACGGGATTTTTCCTGTCGCAACTGGGCAAGTTCGCGGGCCTTGCGCTCATCAGCAACAACAATGACCTCATCACCCGCATTCGGGACTGCCGACAGCCCCAGTACCTGTACCGGTATAGACGGACCTGCCTCGGAAACCTGCGTGCCATTCTCGTCGAACATGGCACGCACCCGGCCAAATTCGGTACCGGTCAACACCAGGTCGCCTTTCTTGAGCACGCCGTTCTGTACCAGGATAGTGGCAACTGCACCGCGGCCTTTATCCAGACTGGATTCCACCACCACACCGGTGGCCGGGCAGTCATGTACTGCCGTCAGTTCAAGCATCTCAGCCTGCAACAACACGGCATCCAGCAGCGCGTCAACACCTTCACCGGTTTTTGCTGATACCGGAGCAAAGATGGTGTCACCACCCCAGTCCTCGGGAATTACTTCCAGCGCCGACATTTCATTCTTGACACGTTCCTGGTCCGCTTCCGGTTTATCAACCTTGTTTACAGCGATCATCAGCGGCACCCCGGCAGCCCTGGCATGCGTAACCGCCTCGACCGTCTGCGGTTTAACGCCATCATCTGCGGCAACAACCAGAATGACAATGTCAGTTACCCCGGCACCACGCGCACGCATGGCGGTAAATGCAGCATGTCCCGGTGTATCCAGAAAGCTGATCATGCCTTTCGATGTTTCCACGTGATAGGCACCAATATGCTGGGTAATACCACCTGCCTCGCCATCGGCTACCCTGGTACGCCGGATATAATCCAGCAGCGAAGTCTTGCCATGATCAACATGGCCCATGATGGTCACCACAGGCGGACGCGGCAGTCGCTCACCGGAGACTTCCTTGACCTGCTGTTGCAACTCATCTTCAAGGGCGTTCTCCTGAGCCGGCCTGGCAATATGGCCCATCTCTTCAACAACCAGTGTGGCCGTATCCTGATCG